>CAJUKA010000006.1 GCA_910586585.1 uncultured Lachnospiraceae bacterium | reverse complement strand
CTCACCAAATAATTGGATGGCAATTAGAGAGTATCTGTTCATGCGTTTATTCTGGAGTCTAAAAATGCGCAGCTTGTAAATTCTGGTAATGTGTGTTATCCTATAAAGAAGCAATTATGTCAAAAGATTGCATATTAAAAATCCACCTTTTTAATAAAGTTTCAAAGCAGTCTTGTTACTTTGCTATTTTGCAATTAAAAATTTAGGAGGTTAAAAATGAAAAGGATATATCAAAACTTATATCGTATCACAAAACAAAACGTAATAAAAACAGGAATTGTCACAATCCTTTCTCTAACAATTATTTTATCCGGTTGCAGCAGTCCTGTTACAGATGAAAGTCTAATCGGAGAACCTGAATCTGTTTCCGAATCAGAAGAGCCAGAATACCCAGGAGCATCTGAAATAATCAGCAGTCTGGAAACTGCCGGATATGAAGTTGAACAATTCGAAACGTTTGAAGAATTGAATGTTGAAGCCACCAGGGTGAAGGCATCAAAAGAAGAGGAATACCTTGATATCTGTTTCGGCACGCTGTCTGTAGATAATTCCAACGCTATTGCAGAATACTATATGGAGAATTATAAACAGGCTAATTTAGTGAATAACGACCAGGCTATATTCTGTTACAGCAGCCAGACGGTTTTGGATGACGCCGGGTTATGGCAGTAACGAAAATACAAAATTGAAAGGACTGCGGAATCTTCCCAGTCCTTTTACAATTTTTGACCTGTTATGTGAAATCTGTCAATGACTCAGATAGTACTGCGCATACTTTGTTGCACATGCACTGTCTATCCGTCCAGTTACAGTGATACTGTTCCAGATGTAAATCCACAAAAACAAGCATCCTATTATTGTATACACCGCTCGCCTATTCTTGTTATAAAGCAGCCGAAACAGCAGTGAAATGATTATAGATACAACACCAAATAAAAACAATGCCGGTACATAGTTTGAAACAATATCCAATGTCTTTGTAATATTTGTAGTGTCCATAAACAGGTTCATGGACATCAGAGAGTGCACATAACAATTGACATTATTCATCCGGGGTAAAAGCCGAAGTGTTGTAAAGATAAACATTCCGCTTTGCAACATAAATGTCAGGTTCATAACTCTTCGAGTGTCCTGCACATTGCATAGTCCTATCAGGCCAAAATAAAAAAGAATTGGAATACTGCTCTCCAAATAGCGTCCAAAAAACAAATGGTCGCATCTTTGTACATCTGTTCCCTCAAAATACCCATAACTGCTCTGAAAGAAAAACAACAACCCAAGCGCAAATGCCCCCAAAAAGCATAATATTCCCTCTCCCGCAATCACATCTAATGCACTTCTTGAACCTTTTTTGCGAATCCATTTCCAACATCTTGCAGACATGAAACACAATCCCACCAAGGCAATCCCAAAGGTACTACACGCGCAGTTATAAAGCCATCCTACAAATGGAAGGAACAACGCTTCGACACCTTTTGCCGAAAACATTTTTTGGTATATTTCCGGCTTTAAAAAATCAGCTAATGTATTGTGCCTTAAAACCGCACCTGCATATACATTCGCTTTCTGCCAGCCAGTTATCAGGCGATCAAATACCAATCCTATTATTAGAACCAACATATATATCCAAAGTGTGATACTCCCCTTTTTGCAATACCATATCCAGAAAACCATCATTGTAGTCACAAGCAAAACAATAATCCCTCTCTGATGCGACATAAACGCATAAACAGCAAAAAGAGCAATTCCTGCACTGTGTCTTATCTTTTCGCTGTTTGAAAGCCTATCGCCTTCCATATACAGTTTTGTCTGCAAAAAAAGGATCAGCCATGGAATGATAAATAAGTTTCCCTCCGCCCATGTATATTTATTATAAAGCTGTATGGAAGGAATCAATCCGGTTAACAACGAAATTACAAATGCATTCTTTGTATCTGTCAGCTTATACTTTACTGCGATATGATAAGCAATTACAGGAATAAATGCTGTCAATGCAGAATTTATTATCAACATTAGTTTGTACCTAATGACAGCATTATGTATAAACATAAATGGAACGATATACCATAACGACTGACCATATTTATAATAATATCCATCCTCACCCAAAAACGCGCTCCAGTCATGGCCAGCAAGATATGCTGCTGTTGCCATTGTTCCTAATCCATCTTCAAATGCCGGCGCTGTATAAAAGAACGCCGGAACAATTGATAAAATAAGCGTACTAAAATACAAAATTATTTTTTTATGATTTGATAATAATCCAAGTTTCATGTTCTGCTTTGCTCCATTTTTATAATGATACACCTTTTCTGATTATTACAATAAATTTGTCCTGGCAATTTCTGCCAGGACATCATCTATACTGCCTTATTGTACTTCCCGTTTTCTTTCGCTCTCAGTTCCTTCTCTTTCTCTTCCCTTTCTTTTATCTGCTTATACAGCGCGTCATACTCTGTCTTTTTGACATGATACTGTGTATCTGCTAATATTTTTCGATTCCCGGAAATCATATCCGCCAGCAGCCCCATCGTTCCCGTCAAAAATGCTATAATAAGCAGTGTACAGGCAAGTATCAATGACTGTACATGCCCGGATGCGCTCCCCTGCACCACAAAAATAAGAAATCTTATAATATACGCCAGACCAATCAGCGCTGGCGGAATTGTGAGAAATGTAAAGCACTTGAGCGGCTTATACATCATATATGCTCTCAGTATTGTAACAATGGATTTTTTCACATATCCCCATATAGACTTAAACAATCTGGAGGGACGAAGTTCCTCGTTGGTTCGGATAGGTACGCTGGTAATCGCTAATTTTTCCCGTCCTGCCTGCACAATCGTTTCTAATGTATATGTATAGTTATTAACCACATTAATGCGCATTGCGGCTTCGCGGCTAATCGCACGAAATCCGCTTGGCGCATCTGGTATATCTGTATCGGATGCCTTCCTGACTACCCAGCTTCCAAAATGTTGCAGTTTCTTTTTAATAAATGAAAAATGTTCTGTATCATCTATGGGTCTAGCCCCTATCACATACTCTGCATATCCATCCAAAATAGGCTGAATTAATGGCTGTATATCATCTGCACAATATTGATTATCCGCGTCTGTATTTACGATGATGTCCGCTCCCTGTCGCAAACATTCATCAAGTCCTGCCATAAATCCTTTCGCTAGTCCCTTATTTTGCGGAAAGTTCACAACATGATGTACCCCCCATTTTTTTGCAACCTCTACTGTATTGTCCTTGCTTCCATCATTGATGATCAAATATTCAATCTCGTCAATTCCGTCTAGTTGTTTAGGAAGATCATCAAGCGCTACCTCCAATGTCTCTGATTCATTATAACACGGTATCTGAATTATCAGCTTCATCTAATACATTCCTTTCTTTTTCCACAGTTCCTTTGAGATACATTATGATAATCGCCGCATATAACGGCGTAGTTAAGACTGTCTGTTTCAGGAAAATGCTTTGTACAACATAGATAACCATTATGCATTTTGACAATTTCTGCTCTCTTGTGTCCTCCATCGGCTTTCGCAAACAATATATTGCAATCACAGCCAGAAGTACCATTACTGCAACCGCGCCTACTATTCCATATCTTTCTCCTATTGTATAAAAGATACCGTTTTGTTCCGCTATGCTTAAAATAAACAATGATAAGAGCTTGTACATCACGTCAGGCAAAACCACGCTTGAACCTCTTGTCGCCGCAGCAAAGAGCGCTCCTATAAAAATGATTGCTACTACTGCCACTAGTTGAAAGAATGGTAACAACTCTGGCAAGCGTGTATCCATCTCGTCTTCCTCCGTCGTATGTTTGTCCCATAATGTAAAAAACGCAAGCGCCGCAACTGCCAGTACCAGTTCCATGTATACACTGACTTCCAGATCGTATGTTATATCTCCTTTAAATATTTCTACGTATCCAGTAAGAAGAGACATATTGCAAAGAAGAAAATTAAAACACAAAAAAACCTCTATAACTCTCTTGATAAATCTTTTTTCTGGTTTAAATATAAATGGCAGACTGATTATAAGCCCTTCTATTATCAGAATCGCCGTCATATTTTTTTCCATAAATAAAAGAAATGAACCCAAAAGCATTCCTATCCCATAAAAGACGGTTAGTTTTCTTCTCCTGGAAGTACAATACGACAACACTGTGACCGCTACTCCCAATAAAAGCCATGCTGTTGCCCCGCCGTTTCCTTTCAAGAATTTTATAAGAGGGCTGCTCCATCCTTTGGTAATATATGACAGCAGCATCATAGCATAAACAATATAGTTGGATATGCATAACACTCCAAAAACTGCCCTTATATCAACTTCATATTTATGGAGAACAAAATACATGACGCCTATCGCCAGGAGTACTATTTCCTGATTCACATCTGCTATACCTGTACAAATCCTGTAAATCAAACAGATTAATGTTATAATCATTATACCAGAAATCAGCCAGTCTGTGCGCGTTAATTTCTTCCAATTATAGGGTCCTGTTCCTTGTCTCACATAGTAGATAAATGTAACAAATGTCACAGCAAATAAAAGCAATGTTCTTAAATTTATCGCCAAAAAATTAAATTCATTACAGAAAAGATTTAGTACGCCAAACAAAAGTATTATATATGTGTTTATTAGTTGCTCTCTCTTGTCCATAAACCACCTGTCTTCTTTATTTTTAACAATCCTTATTGTATCTTTTTGATCACTATCTCTATTGTATCATATCAAATATAAAAAGCAACTGATTTCTATAATGACTGGGATAAATAATTGTAAAAACAAACAACCAGCATATGCTGGTTGTCTGTAGTCGCTAAGATATCAAGCAATATTCAATTATTCCCCTATAACCTCTGTAATTGTAAAAGTAATCTTTGCAGATTTTCCTGATGCAGTCTTTGCAGTTACAACGCTGGTACCTGCTTTGAGCGCATAAGCATAATACTTACCATCACTTTCTTTCACAATTCTAACATTATTATTATTAGCTGTATAAGAAATAATTTGTTCTTTACAAACGGTAGAAGAGTCTTTAGCATTTACCTCATAATTATCAGTCAAATTGAATTTTTCAGTTGTACCCTGGCCATCCTTAATTGTAATCTTAAGAGTAGCTTTATTCCTATCTACTTTTGTCGTTACATCCTTGGTTTGGTCACATACCGTAATTGTTGCTACTGCTTTCGCACCAAGTGCACTCTGTGCCTGAACCTTGATTACTGTTCCCCGCGGATTCTTCGCTGCAGGGATTGTTACTTTACCCTTATCATTAACTTTTACACCACTAGCTTCGATAGTACTATTATCAGTATTATTGTTTACGCTTATAACCTTCCATCTAACTACTTCTTTCTTGTCTGCGTTCTTCGGCAATCTCTTGCTGACTTTTAATGTTACAGAATAGTCTCTACCTTTCTCAAAACTTGTCTTGTTGTAATTTACTGTAACATCTGTCTTATTTAACTGAATGGACTCTACTGGCTGTTTTACAGTTACCTTTGTAGTCTTCTTAACCGTCTTGAGTTTGTTTCCATCCATGTAATATGTCGTTGCAGTAATATTGGCGCTTCCTGGTGCTACTGCTTCAATATGACCGTTCTGATCTACAGTTACTACCTTTGGTTTATTGGTAGCCCAGATATACATGCCAGCATCTGGCTCTAATCCGTGTGAATCCTTTAATACTTCATTTGTTATCTTAAGGTTTGTTTGCTGGTTAACGTAGAACGCCGGAATTACACCTGGATTTAAAGCAAAATCATAAATATTACCTGCCGCAATCTTAATAAAGTCTGTTGTCGTATAGTCCGGCGCAGTGCTACAAGTTGCTTTAACATTTACCGTCTTATCGCCTTCAGTTATTATGCCTTTCTTATTCGCCTGAACGACACCCTTTGCGCTAACAGTTGCATATTTTTTGTCATCGTTGTTTACAAGCGCAAATTTAATCTTCTTTATCTCTTTGGGATCTGCATTTGCTGGTTTAACGATTGCTTCCAACTGAACTTTCTGTCCAAGATAAACCGTATTTCCCCTGTCTACTACTCTAATTCCTTCAATCTCTTCTACTGGTGCCTTTACAGTTACAGTAAAGTTAACTTTCTTTCCAGATGTTGATGTTGCTGTAATAGTTGTCTTACCTGCATTAACTGCTGTAATATCTGCCTTTACCGATTCACCGTACTTCAGTTCTGTTACAGAAGGACTAACTTTCACAATCGAAGAATTCTTCGATGTCCAAGTAATATAGTCTGTTGTATTTTTTGCTTCCGGATTGCCTATACCGGAAACGTTTTCTTTTACACCTGTAACTTCAACTGAAATTGTAGATGTACCTTTACTTGGATCTTTGGACGAAATTGTAAGTTCTGGTTTTTTATTCGTAGGCGCTTTTGCTACAAGCCCTGTAATCGGGTTTCCTAACCCAATACTAAATGTTGTTGAACCTGTTACGCCCTGCTCTGTTGTCGCAATTACTGTTATTGATTTTCCTTCTGGTGTAGCTTTCTTAAGTGTTAAGATATCATCTTTGATTGACGCATAACTTGTGTTTTTACCTAACTTACCTGTTTCGTAAACTTTCCATGTAATCGCATCATTCGCCCCTTTTGGCAAACGATCCTCAATCAGGTTCTCAAGCTTAATCTGATGTTTAACAAAATTATTCGCAGGTGCTTTTAATCTAATGCTTGTTGTATATGCTGTGACTTTGACATCAGCCTTTGCACTATAATCATAATTGTTTCCACGTATAGTTGCCTGTACATATGTAGGACCACCGCTTTTTCCTGTAAGCGTTAATGAGTTATCGGCATTCTTTTTATACGTTACATATTTTTGCTCGCCAACTTTCCACGAAACATGCTTTAACAAGTCATAAACCGGAACTTCCATTGCTCTGCCATTTGCGTCAAAAACTACGACTGTTAATTCTTCATACAGTTCTATATTATCCGCATTAATAGAAAGTGTTGTTGAGCGTCCGCTTATATTCGCTGTCGATGTATCTACAAGTACCGTTGGGGATACAACCACTTCCCCTCCAACAGGAATTTCATACGCATTTTGATCCAAAACAATTCCCATAACAGTAACTTTTCCATCTGTTTCACCCTCTACGTCAGGAGCATTTATTGTGCCTGGTCCTACTGTGCCAGGATTACTTGTGCCTGGGTCGCCTGGATTACTTGTGTCGCCTGGATCGCCTGGATTACTTGTGTCGCCTGGATCGCCTGGATTACTTGTGTCGCCTGGATCGCCTGGATTACTTGTGTCGCCTGGGTCGCCTGGATTACTTGTATCGCCTGGATCACCTGGATTACTTGTGTCTGGGTCGCCAGGATTATTTGTTCCATCAGATGTTTCATTACCTGATTCATTGCCCGCAGCTGTTCTATACAAATCTGCAAGACCTGCTGCACTAGCAGTCAATGGTGTAGAAAGCGCCATTGTTATTGCCATGGTCATTGCCAAAGCTTTAATCATTGGTTTTTTCATAACTGTTTACCCTCCTAATTTTCTTTTCTATATTGGTGACAATATTACTCTACCATCATAAATCTAAAATCACAAATATTCAAGCTCTTTTTTTTAAATTGTATCTTTTTTCTGTTTCTTTGGCAGAATGCCATAATAATTTTTATCATTATGTACAACATGTCTAATGCTAATTGTAATAATCTTCCATTCTTTCATATATTTTACTGTTATAGGGCGCTAAAAGCGCAATTCCTCCACCATTCACTATTACACCACACTGACTAAAATATTTATCAATATCCGTATCCGATAGTATTACTACATAAAACGCTTCTTCGTTCTGAGGAACTGTATTGACACCCTTCATTGTCACAATCTTATCATCAAGATAATATTGCAGCACCAATCCCCAAAGATATAAGCTACCATTTTTTATAAAATAAATGTTCTCTCCCTGATATAATCTATCAATCCACATGGCAATGGTTGGCGCTTTCCTCTCATAAAGATTGTTTGCATATATCACATAACTTTCAAACACCGAAGTCCCCATATATACATAGAGACACACCGCTGCTGTTAATGCTGCAATCATACGATACACGGATATCTTTGATAATCTTATCTGTGCTGCCTTTACAATAATACAGAACAAAATTCCTATCGAACCAGAATATGCTGCCGCTTCCCAGACTTTCCCTACGGGAACTTCTCCATCATACACAAAGAGCCCCATCATCAGACAATGACTGACTACAAACGTGGTATTTTCCAGTTCATTAAACAAATACTGGCACAACCATGCTGCCAGCAGATATAGTATGAGAAAAAATACCATATGACGTATCCATTTCCTGTCTTTTATCAAACTATAAAAGCCATACAACAATAAAATCCCCACTGCAAATTCCTGATATCTGCCATATATTAAATTATCTATTCTTCCGATTCCTGACATTGCAAACGCACTGATGCCAAAAACACCAAGCCATGCTAAAAATGCTCCCCAGAGCCATATCGCAGAACGGTTACAGGGAACTGGTTCCATATTTATTCCGTCATTCTTTTTCCATACATATGATATTCTTGAAATGCCCTTTATACTTGTTTTTATAAAACGCCCTCCAAGATGCCATATTCCAAAACAAATCACCAGACCTGACGCAGTAGCGATATAGAACCATTTTCCTGCAATACTGATAAGAAACCGCAGAAGACCTTCAATTGTCAGAATATCCCGAATGCGCCATATCTGCCCCGCAAAATCATTTATTGACATGGGCCATTCCATATCTCCTGCCTCTGCCTCAATGAGGGCAAAGTTCTTTATCATATAGGCTAATCCTGCCGCCAGTACAAAAATTCCCAATGCCAGCGCAATTCTGCCACGACCATGCTCAATCAACCACAGAAGCAGCAATATAAAAGCAATTGCCACGGCCAGAATAAGTGTTTTCTTATTGAACACATATCCAAAGATTTCCAGCATTCCTGCCGGATCCGCCGCTTTATAGAGATCGTTTTGAAGCTTCCCTTTTATTGCACTGTGGACGCAATTACACAAAAACATTGTGAGAAAGAAACCGCCTACATGGGATAACTTATTCACTTTCAGCAGCCGTATACTGAATACCGTCATGATGGCTGCGATTATCATTGGCAAAGCTCTTTGATGTACCGTGTACATATAGAACGAAGCAAATGCAAAACCAACGTGATTTCGCATTGTCGGATAATCTGTTAGACGCATCAGTATATACAAATACACCCAAAACATAAAAAATAATGTCGTTTCTGTGCTTGTCATATGCGCATATATCATATAAGATGGATAGAGCACCATTACGAGACACAATAAATCTTGCACAAACCAATGAAGATCCGACAGATAACGCTTGCAAATTTTCACTGACATTAGGAATATTCCTGTAAGCATAAAGCTCTGTACTACAACCATCGCCTGATATTTCTGTCTCCAATCCCAATCAAAAATCTTGGTTAGTATCCTGATTGGAACGAGAAGCAGACTATATCCATATGAATAATATCCAATGACCTGGACGGATGGCGACCAGTCAAGACCCATAAAGTATGCACTGTTTGCCCAATAGCCAAATTCATCTGGATTCATAATCGGCTGTCCCACTTCTGTCAGCCTGTATGTTCCCCCAAATATGATAACAGCTACCATTGCAGCAAGAACAAACCATTCTTTTTGTATTTTTTGTTTCATCATTCTATGCTCCTATTGATTGTCATTAAAACTTTGGCTCAACCCCATTTTTCTGATATTGTCAAGCCATTGCAGAATCATGGTGCGCTTGTACAATGGGGCTCCTTGCGCATTTCTGCTTTTCTCCAGCGCGAGCGCTAAATACGCATATTCATTTTCGATATAGGTTGAAAATACGCCCTGATCATCTGTGTTAATTGACACTTGCATCTGTGGACACTTTTGCATCGCATCGAAATCCAAAGTCAGCCCATAATTGTACCAGCCGACAATTGGATGTTTGTCATAACGCCGGAAGGTTCCAATCAGATAATTGGAGGAGGGATTTGTTTCTATCCCAATACCAAGCATACAGATATCTTCCTGCATTTTTAACTGTATTTTTTTGACCGCCCTGATAAAATTTGGATGTACTTTCACCTCGATCATTTCATCTCCGGCCTTTTTTACTTCAGGATTGAAATGATATGCATAATAAAGCATTGCAACTTCCGGTTTATAACGTATTTTGTAGTTGACGGGGAACTCCCTGTTAATCGCATACTTATCCCACGGTTCATAAACCTCGCCTTTGATTTTAAAATATCCATTCTGGTACAACTGCGGGTTGTCCCCTCTTAATTTCCATGCATCATAGTACTCATTTATTCCCACAGATACTTCATCATAATTATAACTGTGGGCAAGACCTTCTTCTATATAGTACTTTTTCGCGTTTTCTACAATTCTTCTCTTCTCACTGCTGTCGATATTGTTTTTGTATACCTCAGCAAAATACTCGTCAAAACGTTTTTCAATATATGTCTTGACATCCTCACAATCCGAGATATTGTACCCCCGCAATCTGGCATACAGCCACGAAAGATTGTCCAAAAACCGCATCTTATTTATCATGATTCGATACGATTTGCTTTGATACCATTCTTCTACGTCTACCCCCAGTGCCAAAGCATGACCCAATCTGTCTCCACACTTCAGATTCAGAAACACAATTGCCTCATCAATCGCCCTCAGGCCATCTACAACGTCCAGAAAATCTTCCCCCACATGATATGTCGCCATCAATGTATTGATTGGATTTTCCTGGTATACATTGATCATATCATCGGATATATCGTCTTTCAGATAGCGGAATGCTTGTGCAAAAACCTCTGGCCTGCACCAGATTTCCGGCGAACATGCATCAACGCCTTTTATCCGCTCCGCCTCTGTACAGTTTTCATTTCTCAGTTTCGAAATCGCTATCGCCTGAGATTTTACTTTGTTGCGGAGCTCAAAATGTCTGTATTTTAAAATATCTTTATCAGACTTTTTTATGCGTTCTGTTTCTTTCACAAAATGCATTACATAAAAGTATTTTTTAATAAGTTTTTCTTTCTCCTGTTCCTCAAGTCCCTCTGTAATCCATTGATCATATTTTCTAACCGCGTTTTTTATCTCTTCTGCTGACTGCTTGGGAACAATTCTTGCCTCAAGACTCTTGATATGCTGATTGCAAATTGTGTCTCTGACTGCCATCCTCACGTATATTTGTTCATATTTGCTGTCCTCTATAAAGGTGTCCTTCCTGTCCTGATATTTCAGGAAATTGTCAAACCCTACATTCACATTCGTTTGTACCAATTCTCTGCGAATATTAGCCTTTAATACCAAGTATAAATAATACAGGTTAAAAAATGGTTTCATAGCTGCATCATCCGAAAAAATCATATAGAACATATGATACATAAACCATCTTTCTCCACTCAAAGGTCCGTTGATATCATAATCCCCGTGTCGTACCAGCCATGTTTTACATATCATATAATCCAATTCGCTTCTGTTTTTGCCCCCCTCACAGATATCGTATCTATCGTGCATCCAATTTATACTTTTCTGAATTTCACCAGAAAGCAGCTCTAATGTCTCCTCATCTCTCAGTATTGAAATGATGTTTCCGCCATCTATATCCCCAAAAGGCAGACTAGATTCCCCATGCAGTCTGGCAAACAAAAAGACTCTTATCAGTGCCGCCTGACGCCACATATAACTAAGCATATTGCTTTTGTAATTTGCACTATAACTTATATTCTTCTGAAGGCGGTTTGCTTCATATCCCCTGAATACTTTGTCAAAGTCAAGGTTGTCAACCCGATTCATCAAACTCATCCATGACAGATGAAACTGTGGCGCTGAACCTTTTAGATGAAAATGATTTTCGGCAACTCCCTGCGAGACCAAATGATTCAATGCCTTATTATTGTGACCGATCACCGGCTTCCAGAAAAAACAGCGGCGCTCTCTTGCCATAATGCAATCTTTAAATGCCAGATATGATGTGATAAACAAATCCTCTTCCAGAACAGTAATCATATCCCTCCATCTAAGAAGTTGGTTATACTGGCACGCTGGCATTCCATTTTCTTCCACCAGTACGGAATTTGCAAAAGCGATTAATGCATGAAACACGTTCCACTCATTTTCGGTTCTGGCTACAAGGTTCGAATATCCCCCGCTCATTTTCCTGCTTTGCCACTGAAATTCATTCTCCAGATAATAGTACATATTTGAGAGTTCGTCATTGGAATATTTCGTAATATATCCTGTGCCTAACTGCATAAACACGTTTTCCGAAATATTATTGTAAACTACCGTTTCTTCCAGTATTTCACCTGTAGATATGTAACAAAAAAGATTTTTTATCACTGCCCTTAAATTATCCATATATGTTTGTTATCCCTTGTTTTCTCTTTCCTGCATTCTTTTTACCATATTCTTTATCCTGCACGTTTCCAAAAACTGTTTGATTCGATTCGAATAGGATACATTTTGCCCTTGTGGTTCCTCATAAAACTGTTCCACTGTATTCAAAATTTCGATTACTCTGGAAACCTGCCTGCAAATCTTATCAATCACCTGCATTGTCATATTTTCGGTATCTCCCACAGATCTTATATTTCTTATCGCAATCGTTATCTCCTGCATCACATCCACACTTTCAAACGGAAGGAGATCGCGCAGCGAATCAATTTCATTCTGTTTTTTCCATTCAGTATAATTTTTCAGTTCAAAAATTTCCTCAATACCTACCTGTTCAAACGCTTCACTGCATTCTATCGATTCGCAATATGCATGAAATATATTCTTTACAAATCCTTGCAGACACTTGTCATACGATAACATATTTTTGAACAGACAGTCAATAGACGCTTCTATGTAATTATCACCAATCCTGAAACATCTCTGTCTGTTCATTTTATTATCGTCTTCGAGATCCTGGCCTGCACCGCCGGCATCCAACTGATACCGGATATACCCCTCCTCTTCCTCAAACCAGAAATTCTGATCACAAAAAAGAGCAGTTGAAAAGATTGCCTGGACTTCCTCCTTATTTTGCAGCAGCCAATCTGAAAAGCTGTTCTGCTCCTTTGTAAAACGTATTGCAAATACTTTCATCTGCACCTTATCATACGAGATCGCATCATGTGTGCGTCCCTGGTTTACTATGAGCATTGTTGTTAAATTGTTCTCTGCATTAACAGACGTTCGCCAAATGCTGCTGATATCAACTTTTTGTAAAAACACATGCTCTTCCTCTACGCAAAGTTCTGATAACCGTATCGAATATAACAGTATCAAAAAATCATATACTTCATCCGGCAGCTTATATCTGCCAGTGAGCTCCTGAAGAATTTTAAGCATTGTCTGATAATCAAATTTATCACCGTGCCTGGTTCCTCTCAGGTTGTTGTATTCTGTGGTAAAGCTTGGATAACCACGAAATTCAGAAACAATATTATTCAAATAGGAAAGCGGTGCATTTATCGTGTTTCTCATACGGCGAAGCATCTCCTGGTTGATGACACTTTGTATATATTCTTCAAGTCTTGATACTAGCCATTGGATTGTTTCCTCCGCCCTTTTTTCTGGTTTTTCCATGGAATGTATGTTTTCCAATGTATAAAGAATGTTAACAATATCACGCAGTGTATTGCATTTGAGTATTGCATTTATCCATTTATGCGGGAACAGCATAATCCCTGTATTGTGGTATATGGATTTATAGATCCGGTCTTTAATACTTTCACATATATCTATATCGAATTTTGGAATGGCAATTTGATATTCCTTTTCATTGTTGATATTTAAGTCCGGCATGTAGATACGTTTGTTGGACGGCAGAATTTTGGACAGATATCCTTGTGCATAGTTTCTAATCTGGTTTTTCTCCCGCTCTAAGGTTTCTCTTTCAACCACGAGTTTTTTCAGAAAATACTTGTTGCATTCCAGATACAGCCTGCCCAAATCTGCACTGACTAATATAATGATATTTGGAAGCATCAAAAAAAGCCTGATTTGCTCAAGCACCGCGTAAGCATCTTCCGTCGCAGTATCCAAATCGTCCAGCACGATTACTAAAAAATTATGCCTGTATTCATTTTTTGATACGCAAGGAAGAAAATTATTCACTAATTCCCTGAAATCCTGTGCCAGGTTCAAACAGCGCGATAAGTCTTTTAAATTTCTGACAGAAGCAATGCTTTTCTTTTCCTTTCCGGCTATTGAATCCATATACAGCTCATAGGACTCTTTCACACAGGAAAATCCTTTTCTTACATTTTCCTGTGTATTTTCAAATGACTGATTCTTTTCAAATATTTTCCACATATACGCAAGAATAATATCTAAAAGATTCTCTCCTTTTATCAGCATCGCAGCGTCGATTCTGGGAATCAGATAAAACCCAATCTCCCGTTTGCTTAATTCATATTTGGGCGAAGGTTCTCTTATCTCCTTATTGTATTTTTGCAAAAAAAGAGCAAAGGAAAGCATTGCGGAAGACTTTCCCATTCCCCGGTCACCCAAAAAAGGTATAATGTTATGAAACGATTCCTGAATCAAAAAGGGATTCTTTTCCATATTTCCAATGCTCTGCGCTATGCTTTCCGCTACAATTGTTTTCGCATACAGCGCTGCTCTTTCATACACCTGTGAAAATATAGAATCTTCAAACTCTTCATATTTCTCAATCTTTATCTTATTTACACAATCAATTACTAATTTCTTTTCTTTCATTTGCAGTTTTTGCTCCCTGTGCATTTTCTTTCTGTATGCCCTGCGTCAGACAATCGTCTTATTTTGTATCTTCTGCATTTTTTTATGATATCCTTCCGCAAGATAACTGTCTCCCGCTTTCATTGCAAGTTTATAAATTATACGATATAAAGACCCGATATTGAACTGTTGTTTTATTGTGCTTTTTATATATTCTGCGTCCTCTTTATCGTCAAGCAGCAAATAGAATCTGCTGTCATCAATCTCACTCCATACTTTCTCTGCTCCCAGGTCCTCTTTGAGCGCCATATCAAAATCGCCAAAGCAATTATACTGGATATAGCCGCTGCAGCAATATGCCCTGTACAAATATTCCAGTTCTATCGGGCGAAGTACAGACTCATAGCGCCTGTTTCTCAAAATAACCTTTACGTTTCGAAAGGCTTCCAATGCTCTTCTGTACTCTCCTGTCTGTACATAAGCGATTCCTAAATGAAACCATGCCTGATAATATTGTGGAAAATGAACTGCACTATGCAGATAATATCTTATGGCATGTCTGGTGTTGTCTCCAAAGTGTATCCAATATTCCGCCTTTTTGTAATAGCAAAAAGCGCTGTAGGGCTCCCTGCACATTTCCAGATACTTCTTGTATGCACGATTAGGTTCCATCATCAAATTGTCATAAACCTGCGTCAGCAGCAGTTCAACACTGTCTTTAAATCTGTTCTCTTTGAGATTTCCTGCTAACTGAGACAGTGGGCGAACAATACTTTCCGGCCAGTATATCTGCGTTTTTTTATTCCTGATACAATACAGGTTTGCCTCATATGCCAGATTACAGACTGCGTACCGAATATACATGCCTATTGTGCTTTTATCTCCAAGCCTGACCCCATACATATTTAGCTTGTTTTTCAGCGCATGGACAACCTCTCTGTAAGCGTCTGTTACCTCATCAAACCGCTCCTGCGTTTCAGCCGGATAGAAATATTTCCCGACTAAATTTAACTGCCATACTTTTTTTTCACAATATATCTCTGCGACATTCTTCAGAAACTCACGCTCTGTTCTGTCAGGCTCCAAAATATCAATAATGTCATGTAACAAGCTTGTATTGCCCCTGTATCTAATATACTGCACTCCACCAATTGCCTCTGTCAGCTCTTTCAAGAAACCATCCTTGGTCGTATCTATAAATACGCACTTTTTTGGATTAAAAAACTCCCAATCACACGTTCTCAAAAAAGTATCCACATCCTGAGTGCTTTCCATAACATAAAACTGGGCATCGCTCTCCCACGCTTCCTCCATCTTGTACTCTTCATATTCCGGAAATTTTGTAAACAAAGAAAGCTCTTCTTCTCTCCCAAAGTCAAAGAACTTTTCATAAATATATATCCCATTTAATCGCATAAAAAGCATAACAGAAATGCTTGGATCGATATTGGTACTTCTATAAGTGAATTCTATTTGCTGCATATTATGCCTCTTTAATCCCGTCTTTTGCACATCGCAGTCATAGACATATAACCGTCTGTCTCATGCTTCAAGCATCTGACCAGATCTTCGTGAATCTATTAAAATATATGACCTGACACCTTTCGATATGACTAAATTGCCATATTTTAACTTATTATACCGTTATTCTTCCCCATTTGCAACAATTAATCCATCCTAGGGCAATCTTTTAACGCAACTTGTAAGTTCAAATCTATCCATGTTTAATACAATTAACCATATTTAGAAATATTTAAAAAGTCTCCTACAATAAGCATCTTTCGTTAAGAATTTTATCATAGAAGACTTTTTATTTTCTTGCATTACGCAATGATGCACAGTAACTTATAACAGAACACGATTCTGTTCTTTCCCCGTATTTCCTGTAGTTCAGGACTGCGCTATTTTATTTTCTCAATCCACCAACATTGCGATTTGTCACCTGCATGGTATTCTGCCAAATATATATTATTGTCACTGCCGCATGTCAGTGCAAATCTCTCATCCTTTGACAATAAACTAAATGAGCCATCCTCATTTCCTATGAATTTCCACCTCTGAGCGTCTGTTCCGTTCGCTGTAAATAACTGAATATTGGTACCTTCTGCATAGACTCCTCCTGATACATCCAGTACTTGCCTTCCCAGCTCAATGACGGCATGTTCTTCATCCTGCCTTATTAGCCACATATCCAATTCATTTTGAGCAAGTAAAACATTACTACCCAAATCAAAGCTATCTGCCCCCATATTACCTCTTTTATTATAATCTAATATTCGGACATTAAGGCTTTCCTCACCAGCATATATCCGGTAAGTTACTGCATACGCAAATTTTCCTATTTCTTCATACTTGTTTAAATATGGATAATTACTTTGAATCATATTAATAATCTGCATGTCATTTCCACCAATTACGGTAAGAATAAAACCACTCTGGAACAATTTTTCATATTGTGTAATACGATTAATATTTTCTTGTGAAATAAACGTTACACTTTTATAATTTTTTACTTCAAAAAATGCAGACTGCTCCTTCCACTTAGCATCATACACACATATACAATGATTATCAGAAAATGTCTCTGCTTTATTTAACATAGGAACGGAGGACTTATATAAATAGTCCCAATGAGCATTGCTATATCCATTTACTATAAATATGGTTGCAATGAGACATATAACAATATTTATATACTGCACCGCAACTATTTTTTTCCATACTGCCATCATGATACATAAAAACAATCCAAAAATGACTGCATATATTGGGAACAAATATCTATCTGTCACATAAGCCGCTGATTCAGATACAAATATAAAATAAAGTATAGGCGGGATAAGAAGTATCATCCATTTCATAAAACTTTGTTTATCAAATACAAAATGCTCTCCATCCTGTTTTTTCCTTAGAGCAAGCATTATTATAATAAATATTGCAAATAATATACCCCCCCCCGCCTATTTTACCAAGCATTTGGGTATTCAAAAATCCGTAGAAATTTTTTATTCGTTCCCACTGTTCCATCGATGTTGTTTGGGTCAGATTATCTATCGACTGCGTTCCCCTGTACCCAAAGAACATATGATTTAACATTGCCGGAAATATTGCAATAGAAACCGCCGCCGCACAGAGCATATATGCCATTAACGCTGCAATATCTTTCCATCGCTTCCCAATTATCAGACAAATTCCCAATATCAGACATGAGGCACTTAAATAAATAATACAATAGTAGTGTGTCAACGCACCTGCTATTGCTGTAAAACCAATCTGCGTCCATCTCTTCCAGGAAAACCCTTCTCCAAACGCCTGGATCAACAAATACGCCATTAGTGTCACCCAAAACATTGCCATTACATACATTCTGAAAAACGACACATTCTGAAGTATCCCAGCTGAAAGCGAAAACACTATTGAACAAAAGTCAATGAAGGCAATGTCCTTCACAAACAAATACAACAATTTTCTCAAAATATAAAGCGTCATTACTGCAAAAAAAATATTAATCGCTGCTGCATACCATACACTAAACTTCCCAGCGTTTAGTGAACATATCATATGTAATAGCAGGTAATAAAATGGAGGATGCACATCATCTGTTTGATTTTTCCATACATTTCTAAAATTAAACCTCTCTGATTCATTTGCCGCAACACAATCAAGATACACCTGTTCCGTCGGCATATATGTATATCCTTCTTTAAAATCCATACTAATGCCTCCAACGTTATTTGATAATATATAACTAGATACTTCATCTACATGAAGGTTCTTTTTGTTTATAATCGTAATCATCATCACCATTATAAACATTGCATATATAAATACTGCTTTCTTATTTTTTATTACAACCTTTATTGAACTTCTCATTTCCCTCTCCCTATATTTTCATCAGTTCCATTTATCCTTACTTAAACAAAACATTATCTACATTTTATCACTTCCCTATATGATATATATGAATTTAATTATACCTCATAAATAAATTTTATAATAGCTATTTTCCAATATTTACCTATTTAGTAAACTATTTAGTAAAACTGACCTAAAACTACTACGAACTTTCATAAAATAAGCACCGTTGTACTGATTGCAAAAATGAGTTCCTTTGAACTGTTTTCTTCTCCAAAAAACTTTATGTCAACTTTGGATTCCCACATTAAAGAAAGGCAGGTAAGATAAAGGTGAAATAAATTATTTTGGAATTTAACATACAACCAACCCCTCTTTATTTTTGTGTTTTTGAACAATATACGGAGATTGCCTGACTTACAAATTGTGCAGTTCCTTCGCCCCCTGCCGCATCAATATTATTCTTCATGCGTTCATCACATACATATATTTGGCCTAGCCCGCTCAATATTTCAATTGTACAGTGATAATAATTTTCTGTTATGTATTTTTGCAGTCCTGCTATTTTTTCCTGTATTGATGGATCTGTTGGCTCTAATTCACGAAGCTGACCCATTTCAACAAATAACGACATCAATTGTTGTCCTATTTTTCCCTGTTCCTCATCTGTTCTGTCCTTCGTCTTTTGCTGAAATTCTTTATATGCATTCGTATTCCCCCATCTCTCACTAACTTCCTTTGCATACTGTGCCATTTCTTTTTTGTCAAATACTTCAAAACCCATCTCATTTACTCCCTTCTCCTGTAATCTGCGTGCAAATAAAATAAGCTCCTGTGTATGTTTTAACTGCAACTCCAGCAATTCAATTTGTTGTCTCAAAGCTTCGTTGGGATCAAACTCTGCACTGTCAAGAATTGCTTTAATCTGCTTTAAGGGAAACTGTAGTTCGCGAAACATCAATATATTTTGCAGACGTTTGAGTTCCTCCTCACCATACAAGCGATAGCCTGCATCTGTTACTTTGGCAGGTTTTAACAACCCAATCGCATCATAATGATGAAGAGAACGAACACTTACCCCTGTCAGTTTACTTACTTCATTTACAGTCATCATAATTTATTGTTCTCCTTCCTTGTCGGATGTACTTATTGTAAACTATAACATAACGTTAGGGTCAAGCAATTTCCAAAAAATTTAAACAGTTATATCAACAATTTCAATCGTATGCTTGATAACAGACTCGCGTCTCTCTATATCACTCACCTTGTTTCCGATACTCTTTTGTTCCCACATCACTCCAACGCCTTTTGCCAGATGCAATTACTTTCTTGGTTTCCTGCTCCACTGCATACATATCAACAATGACATCATTGCTGCTATCCCCTGATGAGCGATACAATACAAACAGCTTGCATGAGCCATTTTTTGAAATACGGTCATATACAAGCAAATATTGGTATCCCTCTTTGGTACCCAAGTCAATATACAGATTTCCTTTCGCGTTAAAACATAACTTATAAGAATATCCTTCCTCTGCAAAAACAGCATCATGTAAAACTTCTGCCGCCTCTTCTACATCACTTTTCTGCGGCTTTGTATCCGCATCTTTGCGCTGTTGATTGCCTGATTGATACAATTTTTTTGTATGGATTCCATACCACTCCCTGATAATTTTCTCTATCCGGGCCGCATCGCGATAATAATTATCTGGCAGCCCATCTCCTTTGCTTAATTTTCCAAATGGAAGCGCTTTTTTGGTTTGGTTGTCTCCCTCGCCGCATAAAAAATAAAGGATACCCCTTTGTTCTGCAAAAAAGTCCGTTTCATCCATTACCAAACAGATTAGCCGGGAAATATCTTCTGCCAATGCTGCTATATCTTCCTCATTATCTAGCCTTGCGAAAATGAGATACGATAAGGAACATAAGGACAGCTTATCGAAGTATCCCGAACTAAGGGAACGTATGCAGAGCCTTTTACAGAATGGCGAGAAGATAACGCCGAAACAGTGGAAAGCGGAGATACGGTCTTTGCAATCGGAGTATGACAGTATCGGCAAAGAACAGACCAAAACCGCAACAGAATTAGCCTATGCCGAGGTAATCAGTTATAACAAAAAGAACCTTGAGAGGGAGCTTCAGAACGAAAGCCGACAGCAGAACAGACAACAAGGCAGAGTGAAACAGAGGGAGGAAGAAATTTAATGTGAATTTTATTGTAAAGAAAGGCACTTTTTTGTATAATAGAGATACGGTAGGGGGGAAGTTGTATTGTATCTTCTGCTGAATTGCAATAGCGAGGTGGTAAAATGGTACAAAACACGCCAAAACGTAAAATAAAAGACAGCGTGTTCACAAATTTATTTCAAGATAAAAAATATCTACTCCGACTGTATAAGGCACTTCACCCAGAGGACGGTAATGTGACAGAAGAAGATATAAAAGATGTGACGATAAAGCATATACTGGTAGACGCAGACTATAATGACCTTGGATTTTCGGTTGGCGGCAGACTTGTCATTTTGATTGAAAGTCAGTCAACATGGACATTGAATATTATAATACGTGCGCTGATGTATCTGATACAGACATATCACGATTTTTTCAAGCGTACAAAGCAAAACTTGTATGGTTCTAAAAAAGTAAATATGCCGAAACCTGAATTGTATGTGATATTTACGGGTGAAAAGCCAAAGAACCCACCCGATACCATATCACTTTCAAAAGATTTTTTTGACGGCGAAAAGATAACGGTAGACGCAGAGGTCAAAATGCTTTATCAAGAGGACGAGAAAAACATTGTCGGACAGTATATTATTTTCTGTAAAGTGTATAATGAGCAGAGAAAGAAATATGGGCAGACAAAGAAAGCGGTAACAGAAACAATCCGTATCTGTAAAGACAGAAACGTGTTGAAAGAATATCTTGAAAATAAGGAACAGGAGGTTGTGGATATTATGATGACATTGTTTGACGATGAACAGATTTTGGAAGCATATGCAAAGGATATTGACGATAACGCTACTCATAGAGAAGCAAGAGAGACAGCGAAACGAATGATAAAAAAGGGTAAAATGACACTGGAAGAAATTGCGGATTATGTTCCTTCGCTGTCATTTGAAGAATTAAGAGAACTTGAAGCCGAGGTTATGCAGTTAGCGTAATCAGCAAAACAATTTAATATCAAAATAACACGCATCCGCGGATGTGTTGGTAAAGGCGCATGGAACAGTAAATTGTAAACCATGCGCCTTTTTTGCGTCCAAAAGGAGGATTATGAGCGACAACATTCAAACCAACACCACAGGACGATTAACGCCCTGTTTGCAAAAGAAGATTGATAAGACAACTTACTTAGTTGAGGTACATTTTTCTGAAACAAGTACCCAAAGCATAGAGGACAAGTTAAAACGTGTCATTCTACACGATTTAGAGCATGGAAAACAGGGAAAATCAGGAAAAAGTGGTGAGAAATGATGAATACGTCCTTGACAAGTAGCAACAGGTGCCGCAAAATTATCTACCATTTTGCGGCACCCCTGAAATTATGTTTGGTACTAACAGACTATGATTTCAATATTAGGAAATTCAACAGACCTTTTCTTTATATCTTCTTACACTTCGAACATTAAATCGCCATATGTTGGAATCGGCCATATCTTGCTGTCAACAATCATTTCTAACTTATCGATTGGTGTGCGGAGTGCCCCCATAGCCTCTTTTACAACATCTTTAAAATAGAACGCCTGTTCTTTCACATCTTTGATTGCTGTAGCTGCCGCCTCTTCTTTTATTAATACAGACAGTGCTTTTTTGGCCTCTGCAAGAAGCTCATCCACTTCATTTAACATTTCGATTTGAGCGATTGCTGACGCGCCTGCCTCTTTCACTGCAATAACAGTTTTTGCCAGACTGCCTGCATAAGAAGCCACTGCGGGAATAATATCTTTTCCTGCCATATCAATCATTGTTAACGCCTCAATATGAATTGTCTTGGCATATGTCTCATATATAATTTCTTCGCGGGATTCCAATTCCACCCTTGTAAAAATACCAAACTTCTCAAACAAAGCCACTGCCTTGTCTGTCGTGATTGTTGATGCCGCTTCTATCATGGATTTGATATTGTGAAGTCCGCGTCGTTTTGCCTCAGCTATCCATTCCTTAGAATACCCATCTCCATTAAATATAATTCTCTGGTGCTTTGTCATATATTCCTTAATAATATCATGAACTTCCATATCAAAATCGCTTGCCTTCTCAAGCCTGTCGGCAGCTTCACAGAGCGCTTCCGCCACAATCGCATTCAACGTTGTATTGGGACTTGCAATGGAATCTGCTGACCCTACCATACGAAACTCAAACTTATTTCCGGTGAACGCAAATGGCGATGTCCTGTTTCTGTCTGTCGCATCCTTTTCAAAGTCTGGAAGCGTTGAGACACCGGTCTCAAGCTTTCCGCCCTGTTTTACCTTTGCAGCATCCCCTGTCTCAACAAGCTGTCTCACAACATCCTCAAGCTGATCGCCCAAAAAAATGGATATGATAGCCGGCGGAGCCTCATTTGCGCCAAGTCTATGATCATTTCCCACATCAGAAGCAGACTGGCGAAGCAAATCCGCATGTGTGTCTACCGCTTTCATAATACAAGCAATCACAAGCAAAAACTGAATATTCTTATTGGGTGTATCGCCGGGGTCCAAAAGATTCACACCATTATCTGTTGCAATCGACCAGTTATTATGCTTGCCGGAACCACTTACCCCAGCATAAGGCTTTTCGTGAAGAAGACAGCGCAAATCATGCTGATAAGCAACCCTTTTCATTGTCTCCATCACCAATTGATTGTGATCAACCGCAATATTTGCAGTTTCATAAATCGCGGCCAGTTCATGCTGCGCAGGCGCAACCTCATTGTGCTGTGTCTTGGCTGTGACCCCCAATTTCCATAATTCCTCATTCAGGTCTTTCATATATGCGCCAACACGTTCTTTGATAACGCCAAAGTAATGATCTTCCATCTCCTGTCCTTTTGGCGCTGGCGCTCCAAAAAGGGTACGGCCTGCAAA
Organism: uncultured Lachnospiraceae bacterium; assembly: GCA_910586585.1. Lineage (GTDB taxonomy): Bacteria > Bacillota > Clostridia > Lachnospirales > Lachnospiraceae > COE1. The sequence goes on along the minus strand of CAJUKA010000006.1, from coordinate 71,192 downwards.
CATCAAATCCTTTCTCTGCAAATAAAGATCCTTATCTACCAAAAAATACTCTTGCTCTGGTCCTACAGAAGCTGTAACTTTGGTTGCTTTTTTGTTGCCAAACAGTTTGACAATCCGAAGTGCCTGCTCACTGAGTGCCTCCATGGAACGAAGAAGCGGCGTCTTTTTGTCAAGCGCCTCTCCTGTGTAGGAGCAAAATGCTGTCGGAATACACAAGATCACGCCACAGCCAGATTCTTTCAAAAAGGCAGGCGATGTAATATCCCATGCAGTATACCCTCTCGCCTCAAATGTGGCACGCAGCCCTCCGGAAGGAAAGGAAGAAGCATCTGGCTCTCCTTTGATAAGCTCTTTTCCCGAAAACTCCATCAGCATTCTCCCCTCTGTGTCAGGATGCGACACAAAGGAATCGTGTTTTTCGGCCGTAATACCCGTAAGCGGCTGAAACCAATGTGTATAATGTGTTGCGCCGTTCTCTACTGCCCAATCCTTCATGGCCTTTGCCACAATGTCAGCAGTTGACATGGAAAGCTCACCGCCATGCTCCATTACCCTGACTACTTCTTGGAATACTTTTTTGGTAAGCCTTTCCTTCATCTTGGCAACAGTAAAGACCTTCTCACCAAAGATTTTCTCTACGTTTAATGCTTCACTCATTTTGATTTCCTCCCTTTCTATACTGTATGCATTTGCTGTCTCTTCTAATAATCAAGCAGGAATATTTTTCCCAACACGCATCAAGTCATATGGCTCTGGTTTCTCTGCAAGCTCCACATACAATATCTGCTTTGAATGCGGACAGCTTTCAACCGCTTCGCCCTCATCATTGTACATCGAAAGCACTCTGGTTTCCATATTCCTCCCGTCAGGTTTCATAAGCTCAATGGTATCACCTACACAGAATTTATTTCTTTGTTCAAATTTGGCAAAACCTCTCTCATCTATAGAGTCCACCGTTCCCAAATACACATACTCATTTACATACGTATTGCTGTCATAAATCTGTGTATGTTCATCTGGTTTGCCAAAATAAAAGCCCGTTGTAAATTGACGATAGGTGCATTTTGCAATCTCAGCTTTGTACCACGCCATATTTTCATGATACTTTTGTTCCGATTCGAAATAGTCATCAATCGCCTTTCTATAGGTGCGTGCCACACACGCCACATAGAGCGCAGTTTTCATGCGTCCTTCTATTTTAAAACTGTCAATTCCTGCTGATACAAGCTCAGGAATATGCTCAATCATACACAAATCCTTGGAATTAAAAATATACGTTCCGCGCTCATTTTCATACACAGGAAAACATTCTCCTGGGCGCGTTTCCTCAACTACTGCATACTTCCAGCGGCATGGATGGGTACAGGCTCCCTGGTTGGCATCCCTTCCTGTAAAATAGCTGGACAGCAGGCATCTTCCGGAATAAGAAATACACATCGCCCCATGGACAAAGCTCTCAATTTCCATCTCGTCCGGAATCTGATCTCGAATCTGCCGGATTTCTTCCAGCGAAAGCTCTCTTGCAGAAACAACACGCTTTGCTCCCTGTTGGTGCCAGAACCGATATGTCTGATAATTTGTATTATTTGCCTGTGTAGAAATATGAATATCAATCTCCGGGCAGACCTCTTTTGCAATCATATACATTCCAGGATCGGAAATAATCAGTGCGTCTGGTTTCAGTTGCTTTAACTCTGCGAAATAATTTCGTGCGCCCTCAAGGTCGCTGTTATGCGCCAGAATATTTGCTGTCACATAAACCTTTACACCAAATTCATGGGCAAACAAAATCGCCTCCGCCATCTCAGCACTGGTAAAATTTTTTGCTTTGGCACGAAGCCCAAATGCCTCCCCGCCAATATATACCGCATCTGCACCAAACATCACAGCCGTCTTCAAAACTTCCAAGCTGCTTGCCGGCACCAGAAGTTCTGGTTTTTTTGGTCTTATCGTATTCATTTCAATCCTCCATCTTTTCTTTTTGCAGAAAGTGTTATTCCGTCTGCTATGGGCAAAATCGTTGTCTCTAATGCCTCACAATGCGTCAGCTCATATAAATAAGCACGCATCCTGTTGTGAATCGTGCGGTTTCTGCGAACTACAGCATATTTGGACTCGATCAGCTCTCCCTCCTGCAAAATATTATCCGATACCAGCAGCCCTGTTGGGGATAAAAGGCGCAGTATATCCGGCAAAAAGTTAATATACTGCCCTTTTGCCGCATCCATAAAAATCAAATCATACAAGCCATCTTCTTTTAGAGATGCCAGTATTTGCGCCGCATCTCCCTCCAAAAGCGTAATACAGCCTGATTTCCCCGCTTTTTCAAAATTCTCTCTTGCAATTGGTATGCGTTTCTCATATTTTTCAATGGTGGTAATCTGGCAGCCCTCCGGCGCATATTCGCTCATCAGCAGCGCAGAAAATCCAACGGCTGTTCCAACCTCAAGAATATGCATTGGCCTTGCCCATGTCACCAAAAGCCGAAGCAGGCTCTGCATCTGTGGCCTGATAATCGGTACATTTGTTTCCTTTGCATACTTCTCTAGCGCCTCTAAATATGCTGGTTTTTCCCTGTCAAAAGCGTGTATAAACGTCTGTATCCGCTCTTCCATATTCCCAACCCTCTCTAAATCCTGCTTTTTATCAAGAAGCTCTCCTAAGGAACTGTTCAGAAATACAAGGCAGCAATACCCAAGCAAGCGTACTACTGCCTTTTTTAATTTCTTATTTTATCTGTAATGAGACCTTTTTCCTATTGGATTTTATTTGTCCTCTTCTTTGTCTTCTTCCATATCGCACAATATTTCAAGCATCTGCTCAGCATTCATAGCTGTACTCAATTCATAGACACCTGGTTTCATATTGTCCCTATAATCAGAAAAATACTGCTGAATGTAGAACACATTGGCGTCATTGATAAGCCCCTTCTGCTCAAGCAATTTGGCAATTTCTCTGCTGCCTTGCCCTTCAGCTACCGAAACACTCACAGTTCTGCCCTCTCCCTCGCTCACAGGCTCGTCCGCAAACACTTGATATCCAAAATTGTATGCATATACTGCAAGACGAAATACCACAATAATAATCGCTGCCGCGACTAAAACCTTTATAATCGTCGCAGAGATTGCTCCCAATAACTGTTTTACATTCATAGACTTCCTCCATCTACTTTTTACAACTGCCTCCAATCTTGCCTGCAAGCAGTTATATTTCCATAATAATTGGCAATATCATAGGGCGTCTTTTTGTCTTTTTCCACACAAATTCGCTCAACGTATCTTTGATTGTTCCCTTAATCTTACCCCAGTCCGTGATATTTTTCTTCAGACAGCCAAGCACTGCTTTTTCTATCAGTTTCCTTGCTTCATCTAGAAGCTCGTCCGATTCCTTGACATATACAAATCCTCTCGAAACAATATCCGGTCCTGCCAACAGCTCTCCTGAAGAACCATCCAGCGACAAAACAACAATAAGAATTCCATCTTCTGCAAGATGCTGCCTATCTCTAAGCACAACATTTCCGACATCACCGACACCAAGCCCGTCCACAAGCACCGCGCCCACTGGCACTTTTCCTGTGACGCTTGCACTGTCCCCATCAATCGAAAGCACATCGCCTGACTGCAAAATAAACACATCATCTCTATTATATCCCAGGTCCATCGCAATTTTTGCCTGCGCTTTCAAATGCTTGTACTCTCCGTGAACTGGTATCGCATATTTGGGTTTGGTAAGCGTATAAATCAGCTTGATTTCCTCCTGGCATGGGTGCCCGGACACGTGGGTATCCTGAAAAATAACATCCGCTCCCTTTTTAAAAAGTTCATTAATGACTTTGGTGACTGCTTTTTCATTTCCCGGAATGGGACTGGAAGAAAAGATAACCGTATCACTCTGCCCAATTGAAATCTTTTTGTGCATCCCGCTTGCCATGCGGCTAAGAGCCGCCATGCTCTCGCCCTGGCTTCCTGTTGTGATAATCACCGTCTTCTCTTTCGGGTAATTTTTCAGGCGCTCAATATCAATCAGCGTGTTCTCTGGTATACTGATGCGATTCAGATTTGAAGCTGTCTCAATAATATTTACCATACTTCGGCCTTCGACAACCACTTTTCTGCCAAACTTATCTGCTGTATTAATAATTTGCTGCACGCGATCTACATTGGAAGCAAACGTTGCAATGATGATTCGTGTCTTTTTGTGCTCCTCAAACAAGGAATCAAACACAGGTCCTAGTTTTTTTTCTGACGGAGTATATCCAGGCCGTTCCGCGTTGGTGCTGTCGCACATCAGGGCAAGCACTCCCTTTTTGCCAAGTTCCGCAAACCGCTGCAGATCAATCGCGTCCCCATATACAGGAGTATAATCCACCTTAAAATCGCCTGTATGAACGACAACGCCTGCCGGTGAGTAAATCGCAAGCGACGCCGCATCCACAATACTGTGGTTGGTCTTGATAAACTCAATCCGAAAGCATCCAAGGTTAATATTCTGCCCAAACTTAACGACTTTTCTGCGTACATTGTGTATCAAATTGTGCTCTGTAAGTTTATTTTCTATAATTCCCATTGTAAGTTTGGTGGCATAAACGGGCACATTCAAATCCTTGAGCACATAGGGAAGCGCTCCGATATGATCCTCATGCCCATGGGTGATGACAAAGCCTTTTACTTTTTCCTGATTATTCTTTAGATACGTAACATCCGGTATCACAAGATCAACCCCAAGCATATCGTCAGCCGGAAAACTCAAGCCGCAATCCACCACAACAATACTGTCTTCATATTCAAAGGCAGTAATGTTCATTCCAATCTGCTCAAGCCCTCCCAGCGGAATTATCTTGAGCTTTGACATATTTTGTTGTTTTTTCTGTTTCAAAATGAACCTCCTGTAGCATTTTATCCGTTTCGCAATGATTGATCTATCGTAACAGGAAGCCGGAGGCTGAACTGTTACGATTTGTCCTCATCATCACGAGAAATTTTTTAAATAAGGTCGATGTCTTCAAGCATATTTTCAAAAACGCCCGCTACCGCTGCAAGTTCCTCGTCATCGTCTACCATACTATAAACCTGCTCTTCTTCCTCTGTATCAGGTGCCGCTTTTAAAATATATGCTTCTCCATCTTCCCCTTCTTCTGCGTCTGTCACCAGAATATAGTTCACCCCGCCAATGGTTGTCTGTTCCAACACATATAAATCGATTGCTTCCTCTCCATCTGGCGTAAAGGTAATTTTTTTCATATCCGTAACCCAAACCTTTCCAAGCTAATGATTTTCATCTTGCCTGTTTTTTAAATAATCCAAATATCCTTGTAAAATAAAAACTGCCGCTATCCTGTCAACGTGTGTTCTTCTGTCCTCACGTCTTATACCGGCTTCCATCATGGCTTTATCTGCTGCGACTGTTGTCAAACGTTCATCCCACAATTGTACACTAAGACCTGTCCTTCTCTCCAGCATCTCCTTAAAGTCTAGTGTCTTCTCGACCCGTTCCCCTTGTGTATTGTTCATATTCTTAGGATAACCAAGCACTATTTCATCAACTTCGTACTCTACAATTAATTCTTCAATTCTTGCCAGGGTCTGACGAAGCTTGTTCTCAGACTTTCTGTGCACAGTTTCAATGCCCTGTGCTGTGATAAGAAGTGGATCGCTTATTGCTACTCCCACTGTTTTTGACCCGAAATCAAGTCCCATTTTTCTCATATACTGCTCCCTAATATCTTCCAGCGCTGTGCCATCCGGCATTACTGATATAGGAGCGTAGCATTTCTTCTACAAGCTCGTCCCTCTCTACCTTCATAATCATAGCTCTTGCACCTTTATGACTTGTAATGTATGTCGGATCCCCGGACATAATATAACCAACAATCTGATTGACAGGATTGTATCCCTTCTCTGTCAGAGCAGCATACACAGAAGCAATCACATCTTTGACTGAAACCGCCTCGCCAAGCTCGTCAGGCGGCACCTGTATAAATTGTGTACGCGTAAAATCTTCCATTTCCTTTGCTCCTTCCAATTGATGGGCTTTTGTATTTTTGCATTGTTGTATTTATCATAACTTAAACTGCTGTAAAATTCAATAAAACTTTTTGATATATTTCACATATATTTCAAAATCCTGGTAAAAAATGCCCTCTTTACAGCTCCATAAGCAGCAAATCCTGCTCCAAAAAGCCCGTTATTTTTCCAGTAACAAGGCAATTTTCAAATTTCTTTGCGTCCTTGGATAATTCTGGAGGTATTGCAAGCGCTGTCCGCACATATTCTTTTGTGTGGCCTATCTGATACATTTTTCCATTGATCTGTTTTTGTTCCTCAAACAATACCTCCACTTGCTTGCCAACATAAAAAGCCCGAAATGCTCTTGAATCCTCATTTCCCAACGCTTCAAGCACTCTGCTTCGCTGCGCTTTTATCTCTTCTGAAATCTGATCGGGCATCACTGCCGCTTTGGTTCCCTTCCTTTTGGAATATTTAAAAATATGCATCTCATAGAATTTCACTGTTCTTGCAAACGCCTCTGTCTCTGCAAACTCCTCTGGCGTCTCTCCTGGAAACCCTGTAATAATATCTGTAGTGATTGCCGGATGCTCAAATGCTGCCCGCAAAAGCGCTACACTAGAAAGATATTCTTCTGGGGTATAGTGGCGGTTCATACGTTTGAGCACTGCTGCACAGCCGCTTTGGAGTGATAAATGAAAGTGCGGGCATAAATGTTTCAGTTCTGATAATCCTTTCACAAATGCTTCTGTGATAATTCGCGGTTCGAGTGAGCCAAGACGGATTCGTGCAACGCCCTCAATGCAATCAATCTGACGCAACAATTCCAACAGACTTCCTTCTTGCGCTTTCCAATCCATCCCATACGAACTAATATGGATTCCTGTCAGTACAAACTCCTTGTAACCGGCTGAAACCAGCCCTTCAATCTCCCCTAGGACCGCAGCCTGACTGCGGCTTCTGACCCGTCCTCTTGCATAGGGTATCATACAATACGTACAAAACTGGTTGCAGCCATCCTGTATTTTAATATATGCCCTTGTATGCTCTTGTGTGGATGCAATCTTAAGCTCCTCATATTCCAAAGTATGATTGATATCAATCACATTCTCTTGTGCTACACCATCAAAATAATTCTCTAAGATTGCAACCAGATCTTTTTTCCTGTTATTTCCAATCAGAAGATCCACGGCGCTGTCTGCCTCCACTGTCTGTTTGTCAGACTGTACATAGCATCCTACTGCAACAACAATTCCTTCTGGGTTTGTTTTTTTTGCCTTGTGAAGCATCTGCCTGCTCTTTCTGTCCGCAATATTCGTCACGGTACAAGTGTTGACCAGATAGATATCTGCTTTTTGCTCAAATGGTACAATCTGATATCCACTGTCCCTGAGTGCTTGCAGCATGGCATCCATCTCATACGCATTTACTTTACATCCCAAATTATGATATGCTACTGTCTTCATACGAATCCTCCATGTCAGAACAGTTTACTGCATTCAAGGCATATTTGAAGCTCTGACTCAAATTGCCAATTGAAAAATTAACATGTCAGCATCATTTCTCAATTTGACTGTTCCTGTTTTCTTTCTGATAGAATCTTTGTTATAATGGCTTGTTTTCAACAGCCCGTAAGTCATTAATGTCAACTTGTACATAATTTTAAATTTTTTTCGTCATTTTTCATTAGAACTGTTTTTTAACTTTGGTTGACTTTTCCTCTGAATGCCTTTATTATAAAAAGTGAAGGTAAATAAAAGGAGGTAGTCAGAATGAAAACAATTCAGATTTCTTTAAACTCAATTGATAAGGTAAAATCTTTCGTTAACGACATTACAAAGTTCGATTATGATTTCGACCTTGTTTCAGGCAGATACGTTATTGATGCAAAATCCATCATGGGTATCTTTAGCTTAGATCTTTCTAAGCCAATCGATCTGAATATTCATGCTGAGGGTAATACAGACGAGATCATGAGTGTATTAGAGCCTTATATCATGAAATAAGGCGGATTACATACATTGTATCCGATCCCAAAAGCAAATTCAGTCTTGAATATTAAGACGAATCGAAAACTTACCAGGTACAGCGGTACCTGGTTTTGTTTTGCCTTGAGCTATTATTCATATACAATCCTTAAAACCTCGTCTGTTTCAAGCGCTTCCGCCACAAGCATATCAATTTTTTCTTCCAAGTTTTTCTCATGGATACGAATAACATTGAGATTTGGCTTTGTCACGGGATGTTTTGCAACAAAAATCGTACAGCAGTCCTCATATGGCAGAATTGATGTCTCATAGGTGTCTATTTTCTCAGAAACCTCTATAATTTCCTGTTTGTCAAACCCGATAAGCGGTCTGTAAACTGGCATTGTACACACATCATTTGTCGCCATTAGTGATTGCATTGTCTGAGAAGCTACCTGTCCAATACTTTCTCCTGTTATCAGTCCCAAACACGCATTCTTTTTTGCGATCGTCTCTGCTATACGCATCATATAGCGCCTCATAATAATCGTCAGTTCATCATGTGGGCATTTTTCATAAATATAGAGCTGTATATCTGTAAAATTAATAATATGCAAATCAATCGGGCCACTGTATTTTGAAATGATTCTTGCCAAATCAACTACTTTTTGCTTTGCCCGCTCACTTGTATACGGCGGCGCATTGAAATATACTGCATCAATCTTTACTCCGCGCTTGGATATCATATATCCTGCAACAGGTGAATCAATCCCCCCTGACAAAAGAAGCATTCCCTTGCCGTTTGTGCCAATCGGAAGACCACCGGGACCAGCAATCACCGACGAATAAAGATAAATCTTCTCCCGAATTTCTATATGAAGCATCACGTCCGGCTTATGCACATCCACCTTCATTTCCGGAAATGCATTTAGGAGCACTTCTCCAATATCACAATTGATTTCCATGGAATTTTTCGGATAATTTTTTCTTGCCCTGCGTGCTTCTACCTTGAATGTGATATTCTTGCAGGGATATACATTGTCCATATAAGTTATCACATCTTCACACAGACTTTCAAAGCCTTCGTCCTCTACATGAACCACTGGACAAATCCCTGTAATGCCAAATACTGTCTTTAGATGTTCCACCACTTCTTCAAAATCAAAATCCGTAACGGCATTGACATAGATTCTGCCTTGTGACTTTGTTACCTCAAATTCCCCCTCACAACGTTTGAGCGCATAACGAATCTGATCACAAAGTCTGTCTTCAAACAAATATCTGTTCTTGCCTTTTACGCCAATCTCTGCGTACTTTATTAAAAAAGATTTGTACATAAAAAATCCCCCATGCCGCCTTGGGCGGCTCAATATCGGCAGTGTCTTTCACTGGCTTAGAAGTATTTTCAATCTATCTCCAGACGGTCACAGCCTGCAAAACTGTGACCATACAATATCTATCCTGCGAACAAAGTCTACAGGTTGCCTTTTTTTATAGGAAATTTCGGCAAAATAAGCCATTCAGAAAAGACAAATGATCTCTATTTTTTATCACATTATCTGCCAGTCCTGTCATTTTCTCGTATAGCGTCTCAGCATCGGTATCAGTTCTTTCATGCATTTCACTGTATAATCAATTTCCGCCTCCGTCGTATAGAGACTAAAACTAAACCGAAGCGTTGTATCAAGATACTGTTTCTCCACCCCAATCGCCTTTAATGTGGCTGATGGTGTCGGCCGGTGAGACGAACAAGCGCTTCCCGCTGACACATAGATTCCCTTATCTTCTAATGCATGGAGCATCACCTCACTTCTGACGCCCTGTATGGACACACTCACTACATGCGGCGCTCCCTCTCTTATCTCAGGTCCATTTATTTTTATGCCTTCTATCGTGCTTACACCTTTGACAAACCGCTCTTTGATTCCATACAAATACTGAATCTTAGGGTCAAAGTCCGTATAGATTTCCTCGATCGCCTTTGCCATCCCCGCAATCCCAGGAACATTCTCTGTCCCAGAGCGCATTCCCTTCTGCTGCCCGCCTCCAAATAAGATAGGACGAACTTTAGCACCCTCGTCGATATACAAAAATCCAACTCCTTTGGGCCCATGTAACTTGTGCGCACTCACTGTTAACAGATCAATATTCATACGCTTGGGATATATCCTAAATTTGCCAAATCCTTGAACCGCGTCCACATGAAGCAGTGCGTTTTGATTGATACGTTTCACCAGTTTCCCGATTTGTTCAATGGGCTGCACTGATCCAACTTCATTGTTGGTATGCATAATCGATACAAGAATTGTGTTGGGCGTCATCGCCTTCTCCAAATCTGCTAAATGAATGACCCCCTTTGCATTGACAGGAAGATAGGTCACTTGAAAACCTTGCTCTTCCAAATATGCACATGGCTGCAGTACTGCGGGATGCTCTATGCGTGTTGTAATAATGTGCCTCCCCGCCCTGCAATTTGCATACGCGCCGCCAATCAGCGCAATATTATTTGATTCTGTCCCGCCTGATGTAAAAAATAGTTCCTTTTCCTGTACTTTCATGCATTTTGCAATCACTTCTTTGGCATAGCGCACATATTTTTCACCCTCCACACCTTTTTTGTGCAAACTGGAAGGATTGCCATAATCCTCACACAGAATATGTGTCATCAGCGCTGCCACCTCTGGCAGACATTTTGTAGTCGCCGAATTGTCAAGATAAACTTCCATCATATTCACACCTTCAACTGTATTTTGTAGATGTCCAAAAGCAGCTCTTTATGCTATATGCAGCTCTTGTCTGCAAATTATTGCCGCATAACATAGCAGCGCTTCGAACAAAACTGTATATTATAATAAATATGCGTCCACTTGCAGTTTGGTGCGCAAAAATGGTATTCGCGTTATCCTTTGGCCGTAACACGAATACCTATCAATACCATCTCCGCGCTATATTACATCATAACAGAATGGAAAGGCAACTGCAATGAAATTTTTAAAACTGTATCGGTTCTACCTCCTCGCTTAACGGTTTCATTTGATATTCCGGAAAACTATCCAACAGCTCATCCAAACAAGCAGTTGTATTTGGCACCACATCATGCGCCAACATAATCACTTTCTTTCTGCCAAGTGTTGTACTCAACGCATTTGCTATAAGCTGTTCTGGTACAGACTGCTGCACCGCATCTTCTAAACTTGCATTCCAGTCAAAATAAATATATCCTCTATTTGTCATTTCCTCAATGATTTCATCTCTGACCGCCGCATTATAATGATTGACGCTTCCGCCAGGGAAACGAAAGATATTGACTTGCACGCCTGTAATCTGATATATCGTCTGTCTCGCATTCTCAAAGTCTTGTATGTAACTATCTGCGCTCTGATATAATTTTTCATAATTATGGTTGTCGCAATGAATCCCTATTGTATGTCCTTCTGCTGCAATACGCTTTACCACATCTGGATATTTCCGCGCATTCTCTCCTATCAGAAAAAAGGTTGCCTTAACATTGCGCGCCTTTAAAATATCCAGCACTTTGTTCGTATAGTCCTTGGAAGGTCCATCATCAAAAGTCAGATACATTGTCTTTGGCTGAAAATAATATGCAATGCCTTGCACAATCCCATCTGCAATCTGTTCTTGATACTCCAAAGAAGAAAGTTTCGTCCGCTCATCTTTGTTGGACAAAAAACCAGTCTCAACAAGACATGAAGGCATCGTTGTCTTTCCTGTCACATGAAACTCCGCATCCCCGCGCAGTTCACGCTGCAAAGCGCCTGTTATTCCTGATGTCTGCTGATGAATCAACTGTGCCAACCGTTTGTTGTCGCGCTTCTCATTTTCTTCATACCAAACCTCCATACCGCTCACATCGCTCTCTTCTGAAAAATTCTGGTGAATACTGACATAAATATCCGCCTGTGTTGCGTTTGCCTGTACCACGCGATCTTCTTTTGCAATATAGGTATCATTATCCCGCGCCATCACCACCCGATATCCGCGTTCTTCCAGCTTATCCTGCACCAGTTTGGCAATCGAAAGATTGATATCTTTCTCATAAATATCTTCCCAAATACATCCTGCATCTGCGCCGCCATGTCCAGCATCCAAAAAAACTACTGGAAGCTTTTGTGCCAAAATACTTTCCATTATCATCGTATCCGGCACCATATTGTCCCACACACTATTTTCTAAAACAAAGCTCTTTTTTCCTGTTTCTTCCAGAGTTTTTTCTGGCGGAGCAAACGCATAGACATTCCATGTTTCTTCGAAATAAAAAAACGTACATACACTTATACACATCAATGCCAGGAATACACAGATGCATTTCCATATCCTTGCAATTTTTCTTTTGTTCCGTCTTCTATAAGAGTGGCTGCGACGCCTGCAGTATCTATCTTTTTGGTACATTCCAATGCTCCTCTCGTGTAATCTATAACGTAAGCTTACACGATATGGGCATCAGAATTTCATCTTTTTTGCATCATATTACCATCTTTTTTGCATCAAAGTTGCATCATTGTGTTATTTTTAAAAACAGTTCATTGATTCCCTCATAGAAACCAACCGTTACAATTGTCTGTCCATTTCCCATTCCAGCAAACACATATTTTTTGAAATAAGGTGTTGTTTCTAGCAGTGGATTGTCTGACTCATACGGAACGGGATCATTTAATCCCATATAGGTACCCCATTCCTGCACAATTTTATCCGCGTCAATATCCTCCCACAAAAGAGGCGTCCTGACATAAAATTCATAGATTCTTCCGTCGTCTGCATCGAGATAGGCATCAATCAGACGATTTTGTTTATCTGCATTTTTCTGACTGTTGGATAAGCTCACTTTCCAGACCGCAACATTATTTCTCGGTTCCAGCACATCAATTGCCGAATAGAGCGTCGCGTCATAAGACGCTGATTCTACGGATTTTATTTCTTCTGGCAGAATGCCAAGCCCCTTTAGCGTATTTATGCCATTGCTGCAGGTTTCATAAATCTGTTCGTCTGTTATCTCTTTTCCGGAAGGCCCCCTACGGTTTAAGACAAACGCATAGGAACCTTCTAATTCCTGATAATTCACTCCTGTATTATCTATATGCGTCAGTGCACTCTGTTCGCTTTCAGGAACAGTCTGACTTCTCAGACACGAAGACAGTATATACAGTTTTTCATTGGCATTGAGCTTATAGCGATATCCTTCCCCTTCTGTCTCTACTGCTTCCAGATGCGCTTCCCCTAAAATTCCTTTATCTTTATATTTTGCAAGTGCCTCCGGTCCCCATATCGACAACGCAAAACATACCAGTGCAAACAAAAAGAACAGGATTCCCTTGAGTTTATTTTTCATTGGTATACCCCTCCTGCCTTGGAAGAACAAAGCTAATGAAGGAACCCTCACCTGGTTCACTTTCAATTTGCAGTTCACTGCCATGAATTTTCAATATTTCCACACAGAGCGCCAATCCTAACCCCGCTCCATTTTTGCTTCTTGAACGGGATTTATCCACCATATAAAATGCTTTTGTAATTTTATGCTGTTCCTGCTCTGGTATACCAATCCCGTAATCTTTGATTCCAAAGCAATATCCCCCCTCAACGGTATACCCATACACATCTATCTCACTGCCCGGTTCTGACGCCTTGCAGGCATTGTCAATCAGATTCACCAACACTGTTTTAATCAAGTTGGTTTCCGCAAGAACAACATCCTTATCATAATCAAAATAAAATACCATACCTCTGCCATCTGCAAACATATCCTGCAAATATGCAAAGATATCCTCTGTGGAAACTTCCTGCATCTGCACCTCATCGCGCTTGGCAACAATAATGTCAAGCAGTCGGAATGCAAGCGCTTCTAAGCGCTTCCCCTCTGTATAGATATAGTTGGCAGACATAAAGCTTTTTTCTTCGTCCAATTTATGAGATCGCAGCATATCGGCATATCCAATAATAGCTGTCAAAGGCGTCTTCAATTCGTGCGCAAATGCCCCCATAAATTCTTCCTTCGCTTCGATTTCCTGTTCCAGCTTATCAATATTCTCTTCCAAAGCATTTGCCATATGATTAAAGTCACGCGTCAACTGGCCTAGTTCATCCCGGCTTACACATTTTGCCCTATATGAATAATCTCCTGCCGCCATGCGCTTAGTCGCTCTTGTCAGCAGTCGGATTGGTTTGGTGAGCACAGATGAAATAAAGTGCATAATCACTGTACCAGCCGCCAACATAATCATAGTAACACGGCGATACAGCGAAAATCCCAGCGCGCGTTCTGTAAAAACTTCCGAAACATCCCGCATTGTTTCCAGGTACAAAATCCTGTCAAGCGCAGTAATCGCCACACAAGTATGCACATAATACCCTTCTTTGGCTGATATCACACGATAGGATTTTGTCACTTCGTCCGTCTGTATTAACAGCTCATTGTCTGTAGCCGCTGCAAATCCATCGCTGATAAACAGTACCTTCTTTTCTTCTCCAGAAATCCGAATCAAACGGCGGCCGCTGCTTCTGCCGCCGTTTGCCAAATTGGCCGAAATCTCTTCCACTGTATTGTCAGGCAATACACTGTATTTGGCAGGCACATTCAGAGCCGCTGTCTGGAAAGCAAAGCTCAAAATGCTGCTTTCATCAAGCGCTTGTCCCACTTCTCTAGCCAAAGATGTCTCAAATACATAATTTACAATATAAAAGCCGCTGAATCCAAGTGCCAGCGCCATGACAATAATCGTCCATAACAGTAATTTTAATGAAAATTTCATAATTTGTACACCCGCTTTTATTTATGGTAATATCTGTACATGGTATGGGTGTTTAGGTTGTAACCTCCAATCGGTATCCAACCTTATATACCGCGACCAGACTATGTTCCCACCCAAGCTTTCTTCTCAGACGCTGTACATGCAAATCAAGGGTGCGGCTGTCTCCATAATACTCTTCTTCCCATACTTTTTCGTACAGAGTTTCCCGAAACAGCGCCACATTTTTATTTTTCATAAAAAGCACCAACAAACCAAATTCCTTGTTAGTCAGTTCTATGGTTTTTCCAGATTTTGTCACTAACCGCGCATCTACATCCACTGTAACATCTCCAGCAGTCAGCCGCTGTTCTGTTTTGTTGTAGCGGCGCAGAACTGCTTCTACCCTAGCCACTAGCTCCACCACATCAAACGGTTTCACCAAGTAATCATCTGCACCTAGCTTCAGACCTTTTACCCGATCCTTCACCTCGTGTTTTGCTGTTATAAAGATTACTGGAATTCCCAGCGGGCGAATGTATTCCATAATATCATAGCCATCTGCTCCCGGCAGCATAATGTCAAGCAAAATTAAATCATATTTCTCATTTTCAATCAAATCCAGAGCCCTGAGTCCATCCTGTACACTGGTACAGTGATATCCTGCCGAAGACAGGTTTAAGTCAATCAAGTCACAAATCGGCTTTTCATCATCTACAATCAGTATTTTTATCATGATTCTGTTTCCCACCCCCAATAAGCTCTCGCTTTCTCTACAAGTATTTCCATAGTATCCTCATCGCTGCATTGATACGTGCCTTTGATCTCTGTGTCTATCGAAAATCCTCCTGTTCTCTGATAATACACCGCATAGTCCGGTTCCACGAGCAGTTCTCCCTCTTCCCCTTCGTAGCTGTACCTTGCCAAAACAATGATATCCTTGAGTCCATCCCCATCAATATCGCGGCAGTTAATACCCTTGAGTGCATACAAATTGTCATATTTTCCCATTGGCTGAAGGCTTGATACAATAAACCCCTCCTCATCAACCAAGTAAATCATAAACACATCATAGTCCGCAATATGATACGTTCCTGGAACCACCTGCAGCCTGCCAAGCTTTCCAAATGTTCTAAAATGGCACTGTTCTGCAATAATTTCCAGTCCATTCTCCAAAAGTTCCTCTAATGTCGTTGATGTATACATAAACTCCGTAGAATATCCATCTCTCACAAATGCTGCAATCAGTTCGCTGCTCTTATTCATCCCAAAACGATTAATTTTATCCGCAATCCGATAATCTCTATAAAAAGCGGTTCCCTGTGCATTCTGAAACAGCACGTCCCCAATTTTATATGTTTTTCCGGCATACGCACCACTGTCATTGACACAATAGGTAATCAAAATAATATCCATCAAGGTATCCTGATTCAAATCCTGAAATGATACGGCTGCAATTTTGCTGTTTGGCTGTTTCATCTGTCCCAGTATGCGGTTATTGCTCTCTAGCTGGTCTGTTTTGTAGATAATCGCTCCCTGCTCGTCTGCAAAAAACAACGCCAGACGACAATAATTTTTGTCAAAGGCAGGAATCATTGACACTTCTCCATAACCGCCAAAAACAATTGGAAAAATCTGATCCTGTTGAATGTCAAAACCGTTGTCAGAGATATCTTGTTTTTGTTTTATCGCCTCCAATCGGCTGCGATATTCCTGGTAAAGAGATTTCACATTTTCCTGTTTCTGCGCGCCGTCCAAAGTTTCCACCGCGAGCGCCACCAAAGAATATTTCATAAGTACCGCCAAGACAACGATGATACACAACACCGCTCTGTTGCGTCGAACCTTCTTCATATAACCTCCCCCTTAGTTTCGTCGCTGCATATTGCCCGCGACGCGCTGTTTTTCAGTTTGGCTTGTCATTTCTTATTTATCGTCGCTGCGTGACTTTATTATCTCAACTATACATTGTACGAATGTGTGTTTTACGTCTCCAGTTGATACATAATCCAAGCCATCACCGTCATGCCTGCGGTTTCTGTGCGCAAAATCCGGCGTCCCAGTGTCATTGGCTTCATTCCTGCATCAATCGCCTTTTGAATCTCATTTTCTTCAAAACCGCCTTCTGGACCTATCAATATAGCAACCGATTGCCCTGGCATCAGATTGTCTATGATATTCTTTGTACCTGCCATACCAGAAGAACCATCTAAATCCGCTTCTAACTCATACGGAACCAACTTGATATCCATATTTTGCGCATATTGCAAAGCTTCTTCGTACCCCATCACTTCCTGTATCACAGGTACGATACCTCGCTTGCTCTGTTTTGCCGCTGCTTTGGAAATCTCCTGCCAACGCGCAGTTTTTGACTTTACCTTTTTTTCATCCAGCTTGACAACACACCTTTTCATAGCAACCGGAATAATCTCATACACCCCTAACTCTACCATCTTTTGAATGATATATTCCATCTTGTCCCCCTTGGGAAGTCCCTGGAATAAATAGATTCTGGAAGGCAACTCCACTCCGTCCTCCTTGATAAAACGAAGATGGCATACCACTTGTGTATCTGTTATCTCCTCTATCCCACATCTGTAATCCCTGCCATCAATCCCATTGCTGATACTGATTTCTTCTCCTGGCTTCAGACGCAGGACATGTTTGATATGATTCACATCACTGCCTGTAATGATAACGGTTCTGTCAGCAATCTGTTCTGGTTCTACAAAAAAATGATACATTTGTCTGTCCTTTCCCCCCAATCACTGTTATGTAATCGAGCAGGGAATGTTTCTTCCCCTACTCGCGCGCCCGTGTGCATAAAAAACATGCACAAAATTATACTGGCTTGCGTGCTGTTACGCTTACCCATTCCCCTTGATAGGTTACCTCAGCCACTTCAAGTCCTGCTGCTTCCACTGCATCACGCACAGTCTGTTCTTTATTATCAATAATACCTGATGTAATATAAATTCCGCCTGTTTTCAGATGGGGAACAATCACGGGTGTCAGCAAAACAAGAACATCTGCTAGAATATTGGCAACAACAATGTCATATTGTTCATATCCTACCCTATCTTGTACTTCCTTATCTGTGATAATATTTCCGATCATCATCTCAAAGCTTTCTGGTCCAATATGGTTTTCTCTCATATTCTCCTGCACTGCCTCTAACGCGCAGGGGTCCAAATCCGTCCCTACTGCATGTGATATGCCGTACATCAGCGAAACAATGGCAAGTATTCCACTTCCTGTTCCTACATCAAGCAGTTTGGTCTGTGGTGTGATATATTTTTTGAGCTGTCGAATGCAAAGCTGCGTTGTCTCATGCATCCCTGTTCCAAATGCAGTTCCTGGATCGATATGCAGAATCTTTTTATCTGTATCTTCTGGTTTGACTTCCTCCCAAGAAGGAATCACAAGCAAATCATCAATATAAAACTGGTGAAAATACTGCTTCCAATTGTTTATCCAGTCAATATCTTCTGTCTCAGACACCATAATTGTTCCTTCACCGACATCCATAAAATTGCGCAGCATATCTAGTTCTTTATTAATGCTCTCAACCATTTTGTCCGTATCCACAGGATTTTCACTGCTTTCCTCTAAAAAAAAGCTTAAATACGCAATTCCGTCATCTTCTGGCCCATCCGGCAAAATATCTACGAACATCTGCTCTTTCTCAAGGGGTGTCAAAGGTACTTTATCCTCTATTTGCGCCCCTTCCAAACCAATATCATAAAGCATTGTAATAATGATATCTTCCGCCTCTGTTATTGTTTTTATCATAAATTTTTTCCACTTCATCCACTTAAATCCTCCTATTTGTAGTCGCTGCGCGACGGCTCTTAAGCTAAAGTCTCTTCGACGCTCATGTACATAAAAAGCTCCTATATGATATCATATAACACCACATAGAAGCTTATCAAGTATTTCTCAGCCTTTATTAAAAGGATTTTTAAATTTCTTCTCTTTTTTCTTTTCTTCTCCAGAGTCATTTGACTCCATATTTTTGACAGCATCCAAGCTGTTTCCCGTTTCTCTGTCAAACTGCCGAAGCAAATCCTTGGCTTCACTAGAAAGCCTGTCAGGAACCTGAACCACAAGGGTTACATAGTGATCGCCTCGAATATCTTTATTTCTAAGCGAAGGCACACCTTTTCCACGCAGTCTGATACGCGTGTCTGTCTGTGTCCCTGCTTTTACGTCATAAACCACCTTGCCATCTACAGTATCCATCAAGACCTCTCCGCCGAGCGCTGCAACGGCAAAGGATACCGGAACCGTAGAAAATATATTCATATCCTGCCGTTGGAAAATAGGGTGTCTGTCTACTACCACTTCCACTAGCAGATCGCCTCTTGGTCCGCCATTGATACCTGGCTCGCCCTTATCCCTGATACGTACACTCTGTCCGTTATCAATTCCCGCCGGAATAGACACTTGTATTTTTTTCCTGCTCGCAATATAGCCGCTTCCATGACAATCCGGGCACTTCTCCTTGACCGTCTTTCCAGAACCACCGCAGTCAGGACATACTTGTGCATTTCTAATCACGCCAAATGGCGTCTTGCTCTGGGTTACTACCTGCCCGCGCCCACCGCAGCGATGACAAGTTTCTGGTGATGTACCAGGTTTTGCACCATTGCCATTACATGTTTTACAAGTATCCTTCAGCGTCAGTTCCAACTCTTTTTCTGCTCCGAAAACAGCTTCCTCAAACGTAATGCGTACACTTGTACGAATATTCGCACCTTTCATAGGCCCATTATTTCTTGAGCTGCTTCTGCCGCCGCCAAAGAAATCACCGAAGATATCGCCAAAGATATCAGAGAAATCCGCTCCGCCAAAATCAAATCCGCCAAATCCGCCTGCGCCGCCGCCTTCAAATGCGGAATGTCCAAACTGATCGTATTGACGCCTTTTATCAGGATCACTTAGTATGGCATATGCCTCAGATGCTTCCTTGAACTTCTTCTCAGCCTCAGCATCCCCCGGATTCATGTCCGGATGATACTTTTTGGCAAGCTGTCTATATGCTTTTTTGATGCTGCCGTCATCAGCGCCTCGCTCAACACCTAGCACTTCATAATAATCTCTCTTCTGCTCTGCCATGCTCATCCATGCCTTTCTTTATATACAATAAAAACGAAACTATTTCACGCAAAGAAAGACCTCTTTTGGGCATTCTCTACACAAAACTTAGAAAATCCTTGGCGCCATTTTCTGACGCCTTAGATTTTCTTTTCGTTTTCTTATTTTTATACTTCTCTGTAATCTCCATCTACAACATCATCTGCTGAACCTGCATCCTCTGTCTGTGCTGCACCGCCCATATTGCTCATATCTGGACCTGCACCTGCTGCTCCCTGCATGTTCTCATACATCTTTGTGAAAAGATTTTGTGCCTTAGATACCAAAGCGTCCTGTTTGCCCTTTAACTCAACCACCTGTTCTTCTGTCATCTCTGTATCTTTTGTGCTGTCAAGCAGTGCTTTCAGGTCGTTTAAATCTGCCTCCAGAGCTGCTTTCTCAGATGCATCAATCTTATCACCTACTTCGTTGAGTGCCTTCTCTGTCTGGAATACAAAAGAGTCTGCATCATTTCTAGCCTCAATTGCCTCTTTGCGCTTCTTATCCTGTGCCTCATACTCAGCAGCTTCTTTCACTGCCTTCTCAATATCTTCATCTGACATATTCGATCCGGCTGTAATCGTAATATGCTGTTCTTTTCCAGTTCCTAAATCCTTTGCGGATACATTTACAATACCATTCGCATCAATATCAAATGTTACCTCAATCTGAGGAACGCCACGTCTTGCAGGAGGAATTCCATCAAGTCTAAACTGTCCAAGGGACTTGTTGTCTCTTGCAAGTGCTCTCTCACCCTGTACTACATTGATATCTACGGCTGTCTGATTATCGGCTGCTGTCGAGAAAATCTGGCTCTTCTTTGTTGGAATCGTTGTATTTCTCTCGATTAATTTTGTTGCTACACCGCCCATTGTCTCGATAGAAAGAGAAAGTGGCGTAACGTCCAACAGCAGGATTTCACCAGCGCCTGCGTCACCAGCCAGCTTTCCGCCCTGGATAGACGCACCAATTGCTACACACTCGTCAGGATTCAATGACTTGCTTGGCTCTTTACCTGTGATCTGTTTTACCTTATCCTGAACTGCCGGAATACGTGTAGAACCACCTACCAATAATACCTGCCCAATCTCAGACGCACTCAGTCCAGCATCTCTCAATGCATTCTGAACAGGAATTGCTGTCTTTTCAACAAGGTCATTTGTAAGCTCATCAAATTTCGCACGTGTCAAATTCATGTCAAAATGTTTTGGACCTTCTGCTGTTGCTGTGATAAATGGAAGGTTAATATTGGTTGTTGTAGCAGATGAAAGTTCTTTCTTTGCTTTTTCAGCTGCTTCTTTCAAACGCTGCATTGCCATCTTATCACCAGAAAGGTCAATGCCATCCTGTTTTCTAAATTCATCAATCATCCACTGAATCAGCTTGTTGTCAAAGTCATCACCGCCAAGGTGTGTATCTCCATTTGTAGCAAGTACTTCGATAACGCCATCACCAATCTCAATGATAGATACGTCAAAAGTACCGCCGCCAAGGTCATATACCAAAATCTTTTGTTCTTTTTCGTTGTCAAGTCCATATGCCAAAGCTGCTGCTGTAGGCTCATTGATAATACGCTTTACATCAAGACCTGCAATCTTTCCAGCATCCTTTGTAGCCTGACGCTGTGCATCATTAAAATACGCCGGAACTGTGATAACTGCTTCTGAAACCGTCTCACCTAAATAGCTTTCTGCATCTGCTTTCAATTTCTGAAGAATCATTGCTGAAATCTGCTGTGGAGAGTACTTTTTGCCCTCGATTGTCCTACCATTGTCTGTACCCATATCTCTTTTGATAGACGCAATTGTTTTCTCTGCGTTGGTTACTGCCTGACGCTTTGCCGGCTCACCAACAAGTCGCTCACCGGTCTTTGTAAACGCTACTACGGAAGGTGTTGTTCTTGCTCCCTCTGTATTTGCAATTACAGTTGGCTTACCGCCTTCCATAACTGCCACACAACTGTTTGTTGTACCTAAGTCAATACCTATAATTTTTCCCATGATTTTTCCTCCTAATTTTTGAGTCTCCTCTATATTAAAAATAAATAACTTGTTACTTTTCTATTTTATATCGCTTATACTGTGACTGCTACCATACTATGTCTTACTACACTTTCGCGATAGGTATAACCTTTTTGAAGCTCCTGCGCAATAATCCCTGACTCATATTCCTCACTTTCCACCTGCATCACTGCATTGTGAAGTTCTGGGTTAAACTCACATCCAACAGCTTCAATTGGTTTTACTTCAATCTTTTCAAGCTCTGCAATCAGTTGCTTATAGACCATATTCATTCCTTCTGCAAAGGGCTGTTTGAGGTCCTCCTCTGAAAGTCCTGCAAGGCCCCTCTCAAAATTATCCACAACCGGCAAAATCTTTTCGATAACACTTTTTGCACCTGTCTCGAACATCGCAGACTTTTCTTTTTCAGAGCGTTTTCTAAAATTGTCAAATTCAGCCATCTGGCGTTTTACTTTGTCTTCAAGCTCATCTACCTTTTCCTGCAATTTATTTGTTTTTTCTTTTTTCTCTTTGCCTAGAAAAGGCTTTCTTTTTTCTTTTTTGTTTTCTGTCTCACCAGCCGATTCGCTTCCTGTCTCTTGTTCTAAATTCTCTTCTGAATCCATATTTTCCATCGCAGCCTCCTCTGACTGTGCATCTATAGGATTCGTATCTTCTACCTTTTGATCATCTAATTCTTTTTCTTCCACGCTCACTCGTTTCCTTTCTGAATTCATGTATCACTGCTGTGTTATGTTTTTCTCTCATCTATTTATATTAGAAAATCGCTGTAACATCAATCATGTTTGTATTCTTTTCTATCATCACCATCGGCCGATGATTTTTTATAAATTGTGTCAAGCTGGCTCCTTAACATTTTTAGTGTATTGACCACCTTATCATAATCCATACGTCTAGGACCGATAATCCCTATCGTTCCCTTCATTCCCTCTTCCAATTCGTAAGTCGCAGTAACCACACTGCAATCTTTCATTGTCTTTACGGGTGTTTCGCTTCCGATATAAACCTGTATGTCTGTTCCTGGATCATCTGCAAGTGAATTCTGTACAAGCTCATTTAAAAGCTGCTTTTCCTCAAACGTCGTTATCAACGCACTTGCTCTTTGATTATCCGCCAATTCTGGATACTTGAAGATATTGTTTGCACCACTCGTATAGATTTTGATATCTTCATCATCCTCAATCACTGCTGCCACTGCGTCCATCACATCTGCAATGATCCCTGCATGAATGCCTGCCTGCTGCTTTAATTTTGCAATCATTGCAAGATTAATTTCCTTAACAGGAAGTCCGTTCAAATTGGTATTGAGAAGAATGTTGAGCTTTAACAGCGTTTCATCATCTAACATATCCTCAACAGCTATCATACTGTTTTTAATCACATTTCCTTCCACAACAATTGTTGTGAGTAGCTGCCTTGTATCGACTCTTGATAGCTGTATAAATTTCAGCTTATTTCCTCTAACCTGCGGAGCTGATATCATTGTGGCATAATTTGTGTTGACCGCCAGCATCTTTGCCATCTGTTTCAGCACAGATTCCATTTTATCCTCACGCTCAAGAAGTATTCTTTGCAGTTCCTTTACTTCCTGCGTTGCCTGATTAAGCTGTTCCTCCTTTTCAAGCATCATCCGATCCACATACAGCCGGTATCCCTTGTCAGAAGGAATCCGCCCTGCTGAAGTGTGCGGCTGAATGATATAGCCAAGCTCTTCTAAGTCTGACATTTCATTGCGGATTGTAGCAGAACTCAAATTCAAATCAGTATATTTTGAGATTGTTCTGCTTCCTACTGGCTCTCCTGTCTCCAGATAGTTTCGGATAATAGCCTGTAGAATCTTCAGCTTCCGCTCATCTAAATCCAACCTGCCACGCTCCTTCCTGCATCTTGTTAGCACTCATTGTTGTGGAGTGCTAACATTCACATATATTAACTTACTACTTTCAGTTTTTATTGTCAACAATCTTTTTCTAATTATTTATAAAGAAATTCTAAAAAAACCGTTACCCTAAAAGCTCACATATCCTTCATTGTCTATTGACACATTGGGCGAAATTCCTCTCATATAGTCAAGCAGACTCTCTTTTTCTGCCCCCTCAAGTTCCTTGGTACGGCAGCTCTCCTGCCTGCATGGAACAAACTTCAAAAATTCCAGTCCCTTCTGATTGATGCCAATCTCAATCAGACATGTATTTTGTGTCTTGGAATTAAACCAGAAATTCCCCAAACTGTACAAAACAGGTACTCCGGATACCACATCTATCTTTTGGAGGCAGTGTGGATGATCCCCGATAATCAAATCCACTCCCGCTTTTACATAGATAGGTGCCTGTTCATCCTGAAGCCAGTCTGTTGCTTCCTGGCTCTCTGTCCCCCAATGAACATACAAAATCACAAAATCGCTGTTCGCTTTTGCTTCTGCAATCACCTCTAACAGCGCTGTTGGGTCCATACACCGCAATACACCTGGTCGTTCTACGGTTGCTTCCTTGGTGTCTGGCACGGAATTTCGTTCAATCTGCGTCGCGCTCACAATCGCAATTTTGATGCCATTTGCAATGAAATAGACCGGCTTTTTGGCCTCATTAATATTTCTTCCTGCTCCTACATAGGGAATTTGTGCATTCTCAAGTGTCGAAAATGTATCAAGCAGCGCATCCTCACCATGATCGTAAGCATGGTTGTTTGCAAGCGATACCACATCCACTCCTATTTGCTGGAAAAATTCAATATTGGACGGTTTCGCCCTAAATGTAAATGTTTTTCCCTCGGTAGGCGTTCCCCTTTCAGAAAAAGGAAATTCATTATTGAGCATAAATACATCTGCCCCTCGCATCCGCTCCAACAAACTAGCTGAAAAAGTGTCATTGATATCGCTCCCTCTCATTCGGAATTGACTCATCATGGCATAGCTGTCATCTAGCAGAATATCCCCTGCAAAAGCAAACGTAACACGCGCACTGTCTGCGCACTCTACAAGCCATACATTTTGTCCCTTATCAAGCGCCTCCTGATATAATCTTTCACTCTCATCAGGCTCTTCCTCTGAAGCCTGAGAAAGTGTCAGTTCTTCTTGGTTCGTTTCCTCTGTTTCTTCCTGTGCTGTCTGAGAGGGTCTTTCCATTTCTGCAAAGTCAATTGTTATCTGTTCTGGATTATTTTGACTTTCCTGTTGTTGTTTGGTTGGTTTCACAACAGCCATATACCCCACCATTATAAGCACCCCAAAAAAGAGCACCAGCGAAAGGGATACCATAAATATCCTTATCTGTCTTCTGATTCTTGCTCTTTTTCTGCGTTTTGCTCTTGCTCGTTCCCTTGCCTTTTTACCAGTCACATACTCACCCCTAGATTGCAAAAAGACCTCGCTTTTATCCAAAACGAGGTCTTGCTCATCATCTATTTCAACTAATACTTTGCAACACTAACCTTTACACCAGGACCCATTGTAGAGGAAAGTGTAATACTTCTCAAAAACTGTCCCTTAAGAACAGATGGTCTTGCTTTTACAACCGCTTCCAATAATGTGTTCAGGTTTTGTATCAACTGCTCCTCTGTGAAAGAAACCTTTCCGATTGGGCAGTGAATAATATTGGTCTTATCAAGTCTGTACTCAATTTTACCAGCTTTGATATCGTTGATAGCCTTTGTAACGTCCATTGTTACAGTACCAGCTTTGGGGTTTGGCATTAAGCCCTTGGGTCCTAAAACCTTACCAAGGCGGCCAACAACACCCATCATATCAGGTGTAGCAACTACTACATCAAAATCTAACCAGCCATCATTCTGAATTTTTGGAATCAGTTCATCGCCGCCAACATAGTCTGCACCTGCTGCCTCTGCTTCTGAAACCTTATCGCCTTTTGCAAATACCAAAACTCTGACTGTCTTACCTGTTCCGTTTGGAAGCACAACAGCGCCTCGAATCTGTTGCTCTGCATGACGTCCGTCACATCCTGTTCTGATATGAACCTCTACGGTCTCATCAAACTTTGCTACAGCGGTTTTCTTCATCAATGCTACAGCATCCTCTATCTCATAAAATGTTTCGCGATTAACTTGTTTCGCGGATTCCATATATTTCTTACCATGTTTCATTCTATTTTACCTCCGCTTAATCTTCTACTGTAATACCCATTGATCTTGCTGTACCTGCGATCATGCTCATAGCAGCCTCAAGGCTTGCTGCATTCAAGTCAGGCATTTTTAACTCAGCAATCTCCTGGATTTTCGCCTTCGAAATCTTTGCAACCTTTGTTTTATTTGGTGCTGCGGAAGCAGACTTAAGATTGCAGGCTTTCTTTAATAAAACTGCTGCAGGCGGAGTTTTTGTAATGAAGCTAAAGCTTCTGTCTGCATATACTGTAATAACTACAGGAATGATCATACCTTCCTGATCTGCTGTTCTAGCGTTAAACTGCTTTGTAAACTCCCCAATATTTACACCATGCTGTCCAAGAGCAGGTCCAACTGGTGGAGCTGGTGTTGCTTTTGCGGCAGGAATCTGTAATTTAATATATCCTTGTACTTTCTTTGCCATTTGGGCACCTCCTATTTCATTCTCAGTCTATCTTCTTCCAAGACTGTTTTGTGGTTGTCTGGGCGGATAAACCCTCCCACATTTTTACAACGACACGTAGTTATATATTGTACCAATACAGTACAATAGTTTAGTACAACTGTACGCTTGTGTCAATACGAATCAAAAAAAATTACATGCTTAAATATTTTGCTATTAATCCCACATCTTTTTTACATCTGTGAAATTAATCTCGACTGGTGTCTCACGACCAAACATCTCGACGTTAATTGTCACGGTCTGTCTTGTCTCATCTACTTTCTGAATGGTTCCAATGGTATCTTTCCACACACCGGCAGTCACATTGATCACATCACCCTCTGCAAATTCAACGGACTTGATATCGCTGCCAAAATCGAGTGCTTTCAGTTCTTCTTCCGTTAGTGGAACTGGTTTGCTTCCTGGTCCTACAAATCCTGTAACACCTCTTGTATTTCTCACCACATACCATGCATCATTGTTGTCTGCATCCATATGAAGAAGTACATAGCCTGGAAACAATTTCTTTTGAGATGTTTTTTCCACCCCATTTTTGACTTCCATAACATCCTGCAAAGGAACCCGCACTTCTAATATTTCATTTTCTAAGTGTCGGTTTTCAATCGCTTTTTCAATGTTTGCCTTTACTTTGTTTTCATAGCCAGAATACGTATGAACAACATACCAGCCCATGCCAAGACCGCTTTTATTGTCACTGAGTGCAACCCTGCTGTGAGGCTCCTCCTCTACAGGTTCCTCAATAACGGGCTCTTCGATAATAGGTTCTTCTTCAATAACAGGCTCCTCCTCTACAGGCTCCTCTTCAATAACAGCGTCCTCTGTCTCAAAAAATTGCTCTGTTTCCTCAGCCTCATGCAGTATCTTGGGAGATACCGGAAGCCACTCCTGCATATTTGGAGTAATCAGCTTTTTCGCCACTGCCTTATGTTCTTTCTTTTCTCCCATATCGTCCACCCTCACTTTTATATTCCAATGCTTGTCAGGAAATTAATGCCAAACTGAACAATGGTATCTAAAAAGGCAATTATGAGTCCTACTACAACCGAAACACAGAGAACTGCAACTGACTGTCTCACAGTGTCATTTCTGTCAGGCCATGTAATTTTATTAAATTCCGTTTTCATACTTTTCCAGAAGCTGTCTTTTTTTGCTTCTGTCTTCGCTGAATCTGCCATCATGTGCCTCCAATCGATTGATTATTTTGTTTCCTTGTGCAGTGTGTGTGTTCTGCAGAATCTGCAATACTTCTTGATTTCCATTCTCTCAGGATGGTTCTTTTTCTCCTTAGTCGTATTGTAATTACGCTGCTTACACTCTGTACAAGCTAATGTGATTTTTGTACGCATATATTCCACCTCCGCTAATGTTCTAACAATATCTAAATTGTAACCTGAAATGTTCAATGTTTCTCTTATCTTTTCTTTCACAATAAAAATTGCATAAAAAAAAGACCGAATGAACATCTTGCTTCTAAAATATAACACACTCATGTCCAGACGTCAACCTTATAAATTGATTTTTATAGACTTTCTGTAAAAGTTGTTACTTTTCACACCCGCGCCATGCACTTGCTGCATGGCGTCGGAGCAAGCGCCAAAATGCGTGCTTTTTAGCATTTTGTGTGCATCAATTGTTGCAATTCACACCGAAATCGTTGTAAGTATATGTGAAATCTGGCGTAAGTGTGAATTGTAACTAAAAGTTTGTTGTGGTTTACCCGTTCCCGCAACAGGTAAAATTCCATGCAGAATTGAATATACAAAACGCTGCTGGGAGCTTGCTCGTATAAAGCATTTTGTATATTCAATCTGATAACATGAAATAAATTGTCAGAAACGATTTTTATTATTCCGCTCTGTTCATTGCCATCCGAAAATCTTTCTGGTCTGTAAATATTTCGTTGGTGTACGGATTTTTGCGCTGTGCTTTCGCACGTCTTAAAATCACTACAAATACAACAAGGTTCACAACTATCGAAATGACAGAAATAATTCCCTGCGCTGTGGGATTGGCTGTGGCAGGCATTGCCTCCCCCAGTGCGGCTGCTGCACCGCCCTCTCCATATACAGCGGAAACGGTTGTAAAGCGGCTGCCGTCCTGAAACAGCGGAAATACCTGCGCAAACATACACCATAATGCCAGTGTATTCGCGCGGTTTTGAATCCATCCGCCCTTATTCCAAAGCGCATTGGCAACTGTCGGCGCAAGCAGAAGCGCAAAGCCGCAGTACCAGGAATGTGTAGGCAGATTCAAATATGTATATTGGAAATTCCAGATATCATACGCAAGGATAAAACACCATGTCATATCCGGCCAAAGCATATCTTTTTTGTCTCTTGAGGAGTAAATTCCCCACCAGCCTGTCATGCAGAAGATATTCAAAATGCCCGCAATGCCATTTAAAATATTCCACCAGCCGCCATAGAGCCATACGCCCTCGGAGGATTTCCACCAGCCGCCAAAAACAGAACCTGCTCTGACAACGGACTCGAAATCAGATACCACCGCAATCAGAATATTGATTGCTACAATCACAAAGGGAAATACTTTGAAGCCATGTGATTTGCCAAGGGACCCCCAATGGTACTTTAGTACCATAAATCCAATACAGCCAGCCAGTGCTGCATAAAGCTTGGCATAGTGGAACCAGCTATTCATATGTACATAGGTCTGATTGTTAAGCGCCCACTCCGCTCCTTGTGCTGCGCCAACATAGATTGCGATAAAATAAACCGTCAAAATTGCAGGAATCACAAAAAAACAGATGCTTCCTCCGATTTTCGTCCGGCGCGCAATTTCATTGATTAGAATTAATCCAACAAACACCATGACCCAGCCTAAAATCTGCCACATCATTCTGCCGTCATAAATTTGAAATATCATAATTTGCCTCCATACATATCCATGTACTCTCAGAATCTTTATTTTCTCAGTAAACTTCTATCTCTTTGATATTAAATTCACTCCCCTGCAAAAGCCAGGTATCCGGACTTTTGCAGTAAGGACAGATTTTTCCATATTCAACAGTTGGATAGGTTTCACCACACCCATCACAATAGGTAATTGCAGGAATCGTCTCAACAACCAGCTCGGCCTGTGCAAACAGCTCTCTTTTTGCCGCAGCCCAGCTCCAGCAGTTTTGCAGATACGACGCAATCACTGTTGATACTTCGCCCAATTCCAAAACGACTTTTGAGATACTTTCCACTTTATTTTCTGCGGCAACCTGCTCTAAACTGTCCATAATATGAAATACAACTCCTAGTTCGTGCATGATTTTCTCCATTCCAAACTGTCAAGAAATATCTGATATCTAAGTTTCTTTTTGCTTTTATTCTCTCTGTGCGCTTCAGCGCACATACCAATCAATATTTGAACGTTTACTTTCATACTTTCTTTTTAAATTTTACTTTCAATGGCTGTTTCATCATATTGGGAAGAATATATTTCAGCTTATCCTCTGACTTCACCATCTTAGAGCAGCCCGGCAGCTCCCTATGCAGAGAAATCGCATCAAACACGCACTTCGTTGTGCAGATGCCGCAGCCTATACATTTGTTTGGATCTACTACAGATGCCCCACATCCTAAACAGCGGGAAGTCTCCGCCTTGATCTGTTCCTCTGTCAATGTATGGGACAGGTCGCGGAATGATTTTAGCTGTTCCGCCTCTGCTCTTTGCGGTCTTTGTCTGTCCGTATTGTCATATTCTTCTACCAGAATGTTTTCTTTGTCAAGCTCGATAAAATCCCGTCGGTTCCTTCCGATTGTCAGGGTGCAGTGCTCATGTACATACCGGTGCAGGGAAACTGCTCCCTCGCGCCCTGCTGCAATCGCATCGATAGCAAATTTAGGCCCTGTATAAACATCGCCGCCCACAAAAATATCCGGCTCTGCGGTTTGATATGTCAGCCTGTTTGCAAGAACTGTACCATTTGGCCGAAGCTCTACTTTGGTGCCCTGCAAAAGCTCTCGCCACAAAACACTCTGTCCTACACTAAATATAACACTGTCGCAAGAAACGGTCATTGTTTCATTCTCGTCATACTCTGGTGCAAATCTGTGATTCTCGTCGTAGACACGCGTACATTTTTTGAACACAACGCCAACTGCTTTTTGGTTTTCTACCAAGATTTCTTTGGGTCCCCAGCCATTCTGGATCGCAATGTTTTCCTCTTCTGCCTCCACAATTTCCTCACGGCTTGCCGGCATTTCCTCTCTGCTCTCCAAACAAAACAGCGAAACTTTTCCCTGACCGCAGCGTGTACTTGTTCTGGCTGCATCAATCGCAACATTTCCGCCTCCAATGACAACCACATCTCCGCCAAGGTCAAACTGTTCCTTCTTGGCAGCCTCCTGCAAAAATTCCACTGCGGTGTAAACGCCCTTGGCATCCTCACCGCGAATGCCTGCTACTCTGCCGCCCTGACAGCCAATCGCAATATAAAATCCTTTGTAGCCCTGATCCCGTAGTTGCTGAATTGTGACGTCCACTCCAACTTCGATCCCACACTTTATCTCGACGCCCATTGCTTTGATTACATCAATTTCCGCCTCGATTAAATCCTTCTCCAGTTTAAAGGAAGGAACGCCATAAGTCAGCATACCGCCTGGTTTCTCATTTTTTTCAAATATAACAGGCTGATATCCTTTTTCTGCAAGAAAATATGCGCAGGAAAGTCCTGCAGGTCCAGCGCCTACAATCGCTATTTTTTCCGAGAATTTTCCCCTTAAGGACGGGATTGTTGGTTTAGGTATGTATCGTGTCTTTGCATTCAAATCCCGCTCTGCCACAAAGCGTTTCACCGCATCTATTGCAACTGCTTCATCAATCGTTGCCCTGGTACAGGCATCCTCACAGCGGCGGTTGCAGATTCGTCCGCAGATTGCCGGCAGCGGATTGTCTTTTTTAATCAATGCAAGCGCTTCCTCATAATTGCCTTCTTTTGCAAGCTTGAGGTATCCTTGTATTGCAATATGCGCGGGGCACGCTGTTTTGCAGGGTGCCGTTCCTGTATCATAGCAGTTAATCCTGTTGACATCTCTATAATTGTGTGTCCACATATGTTCGCCCCACTTCTGTTCTTGGGGTAGCGGCATTTTGGGATAAGTCACTTCACTGCCGTCTTTTTTGCATAATTTTTGTCCTAATTTGACTGCACCTGCTGGACAAGCTTCCACGCATTTGCCGCATGCAACGCATTTTGCCTTATCTACTTTTGCCACATAGGCAGAACGCGACATATTGGGCGTATTGAAAAGCTGTGATGTCCGGAGCGCATAGCAAACATTTACATTACAGTTACAGATTGCAAAAATTTTGTTGGCGCCGTCAATATTGGTAATCTGATGCACAAACCCATTGTCCTCAGCCTGCTTAAAGATATCAAGCGCCTCTTGTTTGGTAATATAGTACCCATCTTTTTGGGTTTCTACAACATAGTCCGCCATATCGCCTACTGCAATGCACCATCCTTCCGGATCATCTCCGCAGCCCTCATCATGATACAGGCGGGAGCGACGGCAGGAACAGGGACTTGCTGCATACTTTCCCTCGTATTTTGCCAGCCAGTAGGAAATGTGCTCTAAATTAATGGATTCGCTCTCCATTGCAATTGCCTTCTCTACTGGAATCACATGCATGCCGATTCCATTTCCACCTTCCCCAACAAACGGGGTTACATGTTCAAGCGGCAGACGTGACATATGTTCAAAAAACAATGTAACTTCTGGATGCTCTTCCATCACATTGCGGTTCATATTAAAAAACTCCGCAGATCCTGGAACATACATAGGGAGCATATATTGTTTCTCGCGGCGCGGATTCTCCCAGTTATACTCCAAAATCCCCTTGACCGACATTTCCTGAAGTTTAGGTTCCAATTCTTTTCCTGGAATGCCTGTCAGCTTCACCAGTTCTTTTAAAGTTTTTGGCTTGCGCACTCCCATTTTCAGCGCAATTTCCGCTTCCTCGTCCGTTAGTACACCCGCAAGACCCCAATACTCTGGATCATCCTGCGTAATCTTTTGAATGCCAAGTTTCTGCGGAATCCGGTCTGTTATCATCTTCCCCAGTTTCAGGATACTCTCCCTGGCTGGCCCTTTGTGCTCCTGCTTATGCTCTGGATAAACATAATCTGGGTACAACTCTTTGTCTAATTTTTTCTCCATATCTTCCCTCCCTTGTATTGAATGTAAGCAAAGTCTTCCTTAATATATATTGTATCTACATGCGCCATTGGCTGACTTCCTGCACGAGCCAGTCCGTCCACGCTTTCATTCCCTCTCCTGTCTTTGCACAGATGGGAATGATTGTTGCGTCTGGATTGCGCATATGGATATATTCTTTGCACCTTGCAAGATCAAAATCAAAATAAGGCATAACATCTATTTTGTTAATCAATACAACATCACAAATTGAAAACATCAAGGGATATTTCAAAGGCTTGTCATCCCCCTCTGGCACAGACAATATCATGGCGTTCTTTACCGCTCCAGTGTCAAATTCTGCCGGACAGACAAGATTTCCAACATTCTCAAGAATGGCAAGTTCAATATCGCCTGTCTCTAGCCCTTCAAGTCCTTGTCTCGTCATCTCAGCGTCTAAGTGACACATTCCCCCTGTGTGAAGCTGTATTACCTTGACTCCGGTTTGTGAAATTGTCTCCGCATCCACATCCGAATCAATATCTGCCTCCATTACGCCAATTTTTAGCGTATCTTTCAGTGCTTCTATTGTACGCATCAGCGTTGTCGTCTTTCCTGCACCAGGGGACGACATGAGATTCAAAAGAAATACACCGTTCTCTTTCAAATCCTGACGCAGAAGTTCTGCCTGTCTGTCATTATCTGCAAAAACACTCTGTTTAATTTCTAAAATCCGTACCTGTTTCATTGGTGCACCTCACTGGCTATGCCAAAATAGAATTATACTTATATTTTATCATTGAAAAGCAAGTGCGTCAATCAATACCGCCCTTATTGCCTCACGCAAATATCTCCATAATACTTTTCTCAAGCGCTGCGATGGTTTGTATTTCATTCACCATCTGCCTGAGTCTGGCGGAATGTGGATAGCCTGTTGTATACCACGCCACATGCTTTCTCATCTCACGCACTGCAAGATACTCCCCTTTATATTGAAGCTGCAGTCTGGCATGTTTTAAAATAGTCTCACAGACTTCCTGCTTCGTTGGCCGTTCTGGTATCGTTCCCGTATCCAAAAAATGATTGATTTCACGGAAAATCCATGGATTCCCGCGGCTCGCTCTACCTATCATAATGCCATCGCAGCCCGTCTCCGAAAACATTTTGGCCGCTGACATGGCATCTGTCACGTCTCCATTGCCAATCACCGGAATGCCCACTGCCTCCTTTACCTGCCTGATAATATCCCAGTCTGCCTTTCCGGAATAATACTGCTCTCTTGTCCTGCCATGCACCGCAACTGCTGCCGCACCATTTTGTTCCGCAATCTTAGCAATCTCCACTGCATTGATACACGAATCATCAAAGCCTTTTCGGATTTTCACTGTCACAGGCTTTTTGACTGCATGTGTCACTGCATAGATAATTTCACCCGCAAGCCTCGGATTTTTCATGAGTGCACTTCCCTCATGATTATTTACCACCTTGGGCACCGGACACCCCATATTGATATCCAACACTGCAAATGGACGATCCGCAATATACGCTGCCGTCTCCGCCATAATTTCTGGTTCTGATCCAAAGATCTGCAAAGAAACTGGAGATTCATACGGGTGAATCTCCATCAATGCCTCTGTATTCTGATTCCGAAAATGAACCGCTTTAGCGCTTACCATTTCCATGCATAAAAGTCCGGCTCCCTGCTCCTTGCAAATCAAACGAAATGGCAGGTCTGTAACACCTGCCATCGGCGCAAGAATAATATTATTTTCAAGTACAACATTCCCTATTTTTAACCGTCTGCCGCCCTTACTATCTGCTGTTTTTTTCATAAATAATCCGAAGTCCCTCCAACGTTAACGAACTGTTATACTCCTGTATCACATCTGTCTCCGCAGCAATAATCCGTCCCAGGCCGCCTGTCGCCACCACCTTGAGATTTTGATATCCCGATTCTTTTCGGACGCGCTCTACAATATATTCTGTCTGCCCGATTTGTCCATATACCAGCCCTGCCTGCATACTAGAAATCGTCTCCTGCGCCAGAATAGACGCTGGCTTTTTGATTTCGATTTCTGGAAGTTTGGCGGCATCCTGCCACAACGCTCTTGCTGCTGTCCTGATGCCGGGTGCGGTGATTCCTGCGCAGAAACACCCCTGTTCATTGACAAGGTCATAGGTAGTCGCTGTACCAAAATCCATAACAAGTACCGGACCGCCATACAACTCATATGCCGCAACAGCATCTACAACTCTGTCCGGTCCTATTTCTTTTGGATTTTCCGTCACAATCCTGATTCCAGTCTTGATGCCAGCTCCCACAATCATTAATTTTTCAATCACATAGCGCTTGATTCCCCCTGTCAGTGAATGCATGATATTGGGAACCACACTTGCTATAATACAGCCTTCTATCTTCTCTGTTTTTATTTTATTTTTGGTCAAAAGCTCTGTAATTAATACCCCATATTCGTCCGAAGTCCTCTGTGTTTTTGCCATCAGGCGAAATGTTGTAACAAGCTGCTTACCGTCATATACACCAAATGTAATGTTTGTATTTCCAACATCTACTACTAAAAACATACCTAACCTCCTCGCTGGCAGCTCCTAACCTTGCTCCTGCAGAACAAACACCCTGTAATAAAGGCTCAGCGCCTCCAAAAGTTCCTGTCTCTGCATTCTGATTTCTCTGACAAGAAGCCCGCTGCTGATTTCATCATACAAGATATCCTCTTCATAAGCGTCCGTCTCCAAACTTACGCTTCCGTCTTCCTCCAATACAATCGTGAAAATTCCGCCCACCTCTTCGGTGAACAGCACACAGATAATATGCAGTTCCTCCTTGATAGCGTCGGGAATCCTGTTAAATTTCTCATTAAAATAATATTTCTGCTCATAAGCATTTGCCCCGCACAGCACCACACGCCCACTGTTTTCCTGCATCTTTCATCCTCCGATTTTTTCACACAGCATATCCATACACACCGCGCACAGACACCTCGCCCGCATACACAAGCATTGTCTGTCCGTCGCTTTTTCTCTCAACAATCAATTCCCCTTTTTCATTGATTCCATGCGCTATGCCATCATATGGTTCTTTTGGGTCCAATACACGAACTTCCTGTCCATAATTAATCAATAAAGCGTTATATTTTTCTTTTAGCTTTCTAAGATCCCAGCTTTCTTCAAACACTTGATAATTTTTTTCAAAATAGTGCATGACACGCGCCACCAATTTTGAACGGTTCACTTTTTCTCCCTTTTCAAGAATCAGTGAGGTTGCATGGTCTTTGATGCCCGGCGCAAATTCTGTTTGATTCACATTAATACCAACCCCGGTTACCACATAATGAATCATATCTGGTTCTGCACTCATTTCTGTCAAAATGCCGCAGATTTTTTTATTGTTTATCACAATATCATTGGGCCACTTAATTTTGCATGGCTGCGAAACCACTTCACAAACCGCCTCTGCCACGGCAATCCCCATCACCAAAGTCAGTGCAGATGCTTTTTCCGGTCTGCACTCTGGTCTGAGCATCAGCGTCATATAGATGTCCTTCCCTGCGGGTGACTCCCAGCCTCTGCCGCGCCTGCCGCGGCCGGCTGTCTGCATGTCTGCCACAACAAGCGCACCGGATTTTTCCCCTTTTTCTGCAAGTTCTTTGGCATCTAGGTTTGTTGAGCCTGTCTCCTTGCGAAATACAAGTTTTCTGCCTATCCATTTGGTATCCATGCAGCTCTCAATTTCTATCTTTGAAAATACCTCCGTGTCATCAGCTTCCACAAGTTTATAACCCCTGTTATTGTGCGCTTCTATCACATACCCATCTTTTTCCAACTGTTTTATCGCTTTCCAAACAGATGTTCTCGACACGCCATAATATTCACAAAGTTCCTGACCACTCACATAATCTCCTGCATCTCGGAGTTTTTTTAATATCTCCTCATGTTTCATCGTTTTCCTCATTTCTGTGCGGTCTTTGACACATCCTACAAATCTAAGACGATTTATGCGCCAAGCGTCGCAGCTATCACCGCTTTGATAGTATGCATTCTATTCTCTGCCTCCTCAAATACAAGCGAGTTCTCGGATTCAAAAACCTCGTCTGTAACTTCTAGTTCGGTGAATCCATACTTTTCTCCCTGCTCCTTGCCTATTTTTGTTTTTAAATCATGAAATGCCGGCAGACAATGAAGAAAAACAGCATGTTCTCCTGCATTCTCCATCACTTGCTTTGTTACCTTATACGGAGAAAGCGCCTTGATACGCTCTGCCCATACTTCATCCGGCTCTCCCATGGAAACCCAAACATCTGTATAAATCACATCCACATCTTTTGTACCCGCATCTACATCTTCTGTCAGTGTGATAGAAGCACCTGACTCTTTTGCATATTCCTGACACTCTGCAACAAGCGCCTCTTCAGGAAAATATTCTTTTGCGGTACATGCTGTAAAGTGCATACCAAGCTTTGCACATACTATCATCAGGGAATTGCCCATATTGTAACGCGCATCTCCCATATATGTAAGCTTTATGCCTTTCAGATAGCCAAAATGTTCCCGAATCGTTAATAAGTCCGCAAGCATCTGTGTTGGATGATATTCATTTGTAAGGCCATTCCATACTGGAACTTTGGAATATTTGGCAAGGTCTTCCACAATAGCCTGCTCAAATCCACGATATTCTATTCCTTCATACATTCTACCCAGCACTCTTGCTGTATCTGCGATAGATTCCTTTTTTCCGATCTGGGACCCAGAGGGCTCAAGATAAGTTGTCCCTATGCCAAGGTCATGTGCTGCCACCTCAAAAGAACATCTTGTGCGCGTGCTTGTCTTTTCAAAAATAAGGGCAATATTTTTTCCGCGAAGCGTATCATGAGGGATGCCTTTCTTTTTCTTGTCCTTATATTCAGCCGCCAAATCAACCAGATATTCTATCTCTTTTGGTGTGAAATCCTTCAGTGTCAAAAAACTGCGTCCTTTTAAATCCATTTTTATCCTCCATTCTGAATCGTCAAAATTTTTATCTTATTTTGTTTTCTCAAATAATACCCACATTTTACTACAATTCCACAAATGGGGCAACCAAAAAAATCGAGCGCTTCTGCGCCCAATTTTTTTGTTGTATCTTTATAAAATTACATCTGTTGCGTTATGCGATTCTTAATAAAATACATGGTTGCCAATAATTAGGCCCTCTCTGTTTCCAGCTCTTCTAAAGTGAAGGGCATCACCAACGTTGCATCTTCCATTGATAACCTCCTGTGCCGCCTGTACACAAGATGACCTGATATTGCCTGTCAGTATCAAGGACTCCATACGTCCCTTTGCTGCTGGTACAAACTGTCCGGAAGCATAAATAACTTCTGTTATACTATTAGGATAGCCGCCAGAACGCACACGATTCATAACAACAGAACCTACTGCAACCTGGCCTTCATACGGCTCACCGCCAGCTTCGCACTGAATAAGCGCTGCAAGTATGTCAAGCTCTGATGCAGATGTCATCACAGCTTCTTTTTGCGCATTTCTCTTTGCCTCAGCCTCTGCTGCCGCTCTTGCTCGTTCTGCTTCTTCTTTCGCACGGATAGACTCCATTGATTCTGCTGTGTCAATAT
This sequence comes from uncultured Lachnospiraceae bacterium, assembly GCA_910586585.1. Lineage (GTDB taxonomy): Bacteria > Bacillota > Clostridia > Lachnospirales > Lachnospiraceae > COE1. The sequence continues at coordinate 32,968 of CAJUKA010000006.1, read as the reverse complement.
CAAATTTGATATTGACATATTCTGCTGCCACATAGCCCATTGTCCCTTCATAGCTGACACTGACCCAGTCGCCTTCCTCAGCAATTGCCTCAACAGCTTCCCCGTTTGCAAGTAGTCCAAGGACTCCGGACTCCATGCTTGCTTCTTTTCTGACACGCAGCGTTTCTGTCCCCGAATATGCTGTCAAATGACCAACATCCTTTGCAAGTTCTTCTGCTTCATCACCATAGCAGAGGTATTCATTTTTTATCCATCCTGTAACATCTCCGGATGTAATCTTTGTCCATTCCTGATTTTTCTCTACAATTTCACCGCCGCAATCCTTGTAAAGTACGCCAACCTTCTCTGAATCCTGATCGGCATCCTGTCTGATATTGACATACTGGTTGACTTTCGCCATAACAAGCGTTGATTCCAATACTTCCGGCTCTTGTTTTTCTGCCTGCGCTGTCCTGCCCTGCATTAATGTTGCAGCCTCTTCCTCTTCCAAAATAATTTCTGCATCGAGTAAATTTGCTGCGCCTGCTGTCAGCATCGGCTTTTCTTCTGTCTTGACTTGGTCTGCCTGATCGGGTATAGCCATTGCAAGTGTTACTTCGGCTGTTTCCGGCTTTTGTTCTTCTGCCTGTTCCAGGCTGTTGTCCACAAGCGCTTCCTCTTCCGCCGTAATTTCTGCATCTAATAAATCTGCCGCGCCTGCTGTGGTAACTGGGTCTTCCTCTGAATCCATCTTGTCTGATGTGGCTTCCTGCTTTTTGTCTGTACCATCCAGTTCCTTTGTGTTGGCGTCAGCCGCCAGCGTATAGAATGGGATTGATGCAAATGTGATAGCGGCTGCTGTGATAAACAGCAGATGTTTCCACTTTTTACAATTTGTCTTCATGATTTACTCCATTTCTTTTCTTACTTTATTTGTATCGTAATGTTTTATCTTTTGTGACAAAATATATTATTAGTTTTACGTTTTTGCAACAAATGTTACATAAATATTAACACCTGTTACGATTTTAATATAGCAAAGAGTTCTCAACTTGTCAAGTCGTAACCCCCGTTATTTAAAGCTGACTACATTTTTATGACTGATATTGGTGCCAAAAAGCCGCTTATAACAGCAATTTACCATCAATAATAACGATTCAAGTAGTCCAGCAGACACGCCTTTGGCATTGCACTTGCATATATTTCCAATCGTGTTAAAATAAAGAAAACAAAAAAATGGAGGAGCATTATGGAAATTTGGGAAAACGGACCTTATAAAGAAATTTGGATTGATACCGATGAAGATGGCGATGGGCCTTCAATGATGGGATTAATTCATGGTGATTTTGGCTGGCTGATGTATCTGCGCGGACAATGTGATGCGGGATTCAGTTCTAGGAATCCAGATTATCCAGATACAGATGACGGCGAAATGATGGATTTTCTGTTATCTAACGGGCAGCTTGACTATTATCCAATGTCTTTTATCCTTCCTGTACAACAGGTCATGGAAGCCCTTGAATACTTTGAAAAAAGTAAAAAGCCGCCAAAGTTTATCACGTGGCACAATGATTCCAATGACGGCGTTTCCTTGAATGATTAAGCGAATTATTACATATTTTTTGATTTCTCAACACATGCTTCCACGGCGTCCATAACCGCCGCGCGAAATCCTTTTTCTTCTAAAACCTTCACGGCTTCTATCGTTGTCCCGCCGGGGGAGCATACCATATCTTTTAATGCGCCTGGATGCATTCCTGTCTCAAGCGCCAGCTTTGCACTGCCAAGAACAGTCTGTGCTGCCAGCTCATACGCCTGCTTTCTTGGCATCCCTGCCTGAACTGCTGCATCTGCCATCGCTTCAATAAAAATAAAAACATAAGCCGGTGCGCTTCCTGCTACCCCAATAAACGCGTCCATCAGGCGTTCTGGCAAAATACTGGCTTTTCCAAAGCTGTTCATCATCTCAAGCACCAGCTCTTCATCTGCCTTGTCTGTGTCTTCCTGCAGGCAAATGCAAGTGGTTCCCTCTCCCACCATGGCTGGCGTATTGGGCATACAACGGACAATACGAAGCTTTTTGCCAAACGCTTGCTCTATCTGTGCGATAGATTTTCCTGCTGCGATTGATATCACAAGTTTGCTCTCATCCACAATATCCTTGATCTGCTCTATCACTTCTGAAAAAAATATTGGTTTTACAGCAAGCACAATCACATCCGCACGCTTTGCAGTTTCTATATTATCTGTTCCCGCAGAAATTCCAAATTTTTCTGATATTTTATTTGCTGTATGCTGTGTCTTAGAAGAACCGATAATATCTTCTGGTACACAAAGGCCAGCTCCAAGAATCCCACCAATCATAGCAGAAGCCATATTTCCAAGTCCGATAAAACCTATTTTCATAAATAATCCTCCATGTCATCGCAGCAAACTGCTCTGCCTCTTTGTTTTTTCTTTCTTTATTATATGTTCTGAGTCCTGCGCTGCCTGGCAGCCTCATACATCAAAACAGAAGCAGCAATTGCAGCATTTAGAGACTCGACCTGTCCCTGCATTGGTATTTTGATATATTGTGTCGCACACTTTGCTGTTTGCTGCTTTAGTCCTGACGATTCGTTTCCAATCAAAAAAGCGGTTGGCTGTGTATAATCTGGTCGGTCATAGTCTACGCTGTCGTCGAGATGTGCTGCATACACGCCAATGTGCCTCTTCTGCAGCAAGCTGATTGTCTCCGCTAGTTCCTCTACAATAAAAAATGGCACTCTGTAAATTGACCCCATCGTAGAACGGATAACCTTGGGATTAAAAATATCCGCTGTTTTGCTTGTCATCACAATGCCGCTGACACCTGCCCCTTCACTGGTGCGCACAATGGTTCCCAAGTTCCCAGGGTCCTGCAAATCTTCAAGCAGCATAATCAAGGGAGTCTTTTCTTTAGAATCCATCCATTCCTCGATACTGTTTTCTAGTGTATACGTGGGCATAGAAAGCACACAAAGCACTCCCTGGGGTGTCTGCGTATCAGAAACCTTATTGAAAATCCCATCTGCAAGCACTTCATAGCGCCGCCTGCCTAACGCTTCTTTTATCTGTATATCAGTCTCTTTCTCATACTTCTTCAAAAAGCTCTCTGAGACATATACCTCTCTTATCCAATCTGGCGGCGCCTCCAAAAACATCCTGACGCCTTCAATCACAAAAACACCTTCCTCCTTTCGGTGCTTTGCTTTTCTCACAAGCAACACCAGCCTTTTTACTTTACTGTTGGAAACACTTGATATCATATACCATACCTCCGTATATGTTTTATTTTACAAAGCGCTTTCTATTCTCTTCCAGAATTCGCTCTGCAACCTCATTTCCTGCCATTACCATCAAATGATCAGTATCCCGTATTACATAGTCTGCTCCTGGCATCACGCGCATTTCTTCCTCATTTGGTTTCTTGATGCCAAGAATCGAAACTTTGTATTTGGCTGCAATGTCAGACTCCCGAATGCTTTTTCCCACCCATTCTTTCAGCGGCGGCATCTCATAAATTCCAAAAGCGCCCGGCAAATCAATATAGTCAAAAATATTGTCAAGACTATAACGCTCCGCCCATTTTTCTGCGATATCTTTCTCTGGATAAATCACTTCATCTGCACCATTGCGCAGCAGGAATTTTGCCTGAATGTCTCTTGTTGCCTTGCTGATCACTCGTTTTGCACCCATTTCTTTCACTAAGCTTGTAATCTCAAGGCTGCTTTGGAAATTCGTTCCAATGCAGACAAACACCACGTCAAAATTTCGTATTCCAATACTTTTGAGTACTTCTTCCTTCGTACAGTCACCAATTCTCGTGCTTGTGGCATAAGGAACCATATCCTCCAGCTTTTCTTCATTCTCGTCCACAATCATCACATCATGTTCATGCTCCAGAAAATTCTGAGCCAGATGATGCCCGAACCGTCCCATTCCAATAATTAAGATTGATTTCATTTTTATCTATGCTCCTTCCAAAATTTATCCTACTATAATTTTTTCCTGCGGCCGTCTGACAGAGCCTAAATTATTTTTCTGCGCAAAGATTAAAGCAAAGGAAAGACTTCCCAATCTTCCGCAATACATCAAGACAATCACTATCATACGCGAAATAATATCCAAATCTCTTGTAATCCCCGTTGTCATTCCAACCGTTCCAATTGCAGAAAGCACCTCAAATAAGATATCCTCAAAATTCAATAACGGTTGTAATGTCATAATAATAACGCACGCTATTGAAGCTAAAGCAGCATTTATCATCACAACTGCATTTGCTTTTTTCACCACTTCATCTGTCAGGCGCCTTCCAAACAAATTGATATCTTCCCGACTGAAAACCATAGCAGCCGCATAGAACAAAAGCACTACCATAGAGGTTGTTTTGACGCCGCCTGCTGTAGATCCTGGACTTCCGCCAATAAACATCATAAGCATTGTAAGCAGTTTCCCAGAGTTTGACAGCGCTGCGGTATCAACCGTGTTAAATCCGGCTGTTCTTGGGGTCACTGAACAAAAAAGCGCTCCCAAAAATTTCTCAAGTGGGTTTCGTCCTGCAAGGGACGCATCATTCTCTGTGACAAGAAACAAAATGGTTCCGACAATCGTAAGTACTGCCGTCGCTGTAATAACAATTTTGCTGTGCAGCAGATATCTTTTAAAATGCCATTTGTTGCGCGCCACATCATCCCACACAATAAAACCAATTCCGCCTATCAGTATCAAAGAAACCACCACAAGATTGACCACCGCATCTCCCTCAAATGCCACTAGGGACGAATATTCTTCCTGAATCCCCATAAGGTCAAATCCCCCATTGCAGAAAGCCGAAATGGCATGAAAAACTGCAAAATAAATTCCATTTCCTATGCCAAATTCAGGAATAAACCGAAACGCCAAAAGAATTGCTCCCAAAAGCTCTATGCACAATGCACCCTGAACAATTTTTTTGACAAGCCTGACTACACCTGCAATCTCAAGTGTATTCACACTTTCCTGCAACTGCTCCCGCTCCTGCAGTCCGATCCGCTTTTTGAGCAGCACAGAAATATAGGCACCGATGGTCATAAACCCTAAGCCGCCTACTTGTATCATGCCAAGTATCACCAGTTGGCCAAAAACCGTCCAATTTTGGTACGTATCTACTACCACAAGTCCTGTAACGCACGTTGCAGATGTCGCCGTAAAAAGTGCCTCAAAGAAATTTCCGCTTCCTGACTTCACTGAAATAGGAAGGGTCAGCAAAATGGTACCTGTTAATATGATCATCGCAAAGCCAAATGCAATCTCCCTTGTCGTTGATTTTTTCGCCATAATCTTTTTTTTATTGTATTGTGCTGTTTTCATTTATCTCTCCTAATCTTAATTCTTTCTTTCCACCCTACTTATTATATCACTTTTACCTTAAACTTCCATCTAAAAATCAAAAAATTGAGCACCAGCGCGCTCAATCTGTTTAGTATCCGCAATTTCCTATAACGTAAAAAAATTGAGCGCCAGCGCGCTCAATCTGTTTTGCATCCTCAATTTCCTATAACGTAAAAAAATTGAGCGCCCATGCGCTCAATCCAAGGTGTAGATATCGGCTGATTGTTTTATCGGTACCCTGTATGATTATGCCAGCTCTTCATTTACAAAGTCTTTGTAAACGATTCCCGATGGAATGCCCTTCAATTCATTACCAGATTTCGGTTCCAGCTTTTCCATATGAATAGGATGAAATTTCATTCCTATGCGATACTCCTTCTATAAGCATTTATAGTATTATCTTCCAAATTCTTCTTGTGCATAAAGATATCTTGCTAACTCCTCTTTTAGATGATCCATGTCTTTGTTATAATCAAGATACTGATAAATGCCCTTATTTATAAAGTAATCTTTAGGAAGTTCATCTATAAATTCACTACAAAAATCTAATATGCGAATATTCAATATCTGTCCTGTGTAAACTTTATGACTATTGGCTTTTAGCAAAGTAAACGATTCTTTTAAATTCTCATCCGCTCTCAAAGTATCATATACTAAGAGAATTTCGCTATACATATGCAATGCTCTAAAAGGATATTCATCGCCACAAAAAATAGGATTTTTTAACTCATTCAAAACCATTTCAGAAGCTGTACTTATATACTTTTCTATTTGTTGTATTTTTTTACCTGCTGCAATCACTAATTGATCTGTAACATTATAATCATATAACTCTATGATTGATACATGAATTCCCGAATAAAAACGCATTAAACAATCATCCGGCGACATAATACCTGTAAAATGCAAATCAACTGTTATAGCCCCACCACCTGAAGATCTATTGTCCCGACATCCAATATAAAACCCTAAGTGATCGGAATATCTTTTTATATAATATAACACTCCTTCTCCTAAAGCTGGTCCCAGCTTGTATCCATTAGTCACTAATACTTTCCCTATTGTTCGCTTAATGTCTTTATTAAACATATATTCCCCTACTTATGTCAAAATTTATCTTTGTAATTCTTATTACAAATTTTTTATTAAATCGTTGTAACATGGTGTTTATATACATATTTTCATCTAAGTTACGAAATCACAGTTCTCTCATATACTGTTTTAGTTGGTCATAAAAATTTTCTCTTGTTCCAGCCATGATTACAACTACCACCACATTCTCTAAATATTCCACTGTATATGCAAGTTCATAATTTATCTTGTTATAATAAATATCATACCCATATATGCCAGATAGATCTCCCGTCTTGGCTTCACCAATAGTATAGTCTTCCCGAATTTTATCTACTGCTGCCTGATATAAATTTTTCAGCTTTTTGTCTTTCAGTTTCTTTATAAATTTTGCTGCGGGAGGAAGAAAACGAACCTCAGTCATATTTTCTCCTCCTCTCCAAAAATATCCTCATAAGTCATATATTCAGATTCCGAAACCGCAACGCTCTCTGCCTCTCCAATCATTTTCTCTACAGCCGGTCGCACCTGACTTTGTGCCTGCTTAAAATGCTGAAGCAGTTCTTTACCGCTATATCCCTGTTCAATCAGATCCGCCAATATCTGTTCTGCAAATTCCCCGCCTGTATTTGTTTTTGCAGGACGAATAACCAGTTCATTCCCGCGCACCATACATTCTGCTTCCGTATCAAACCCCAACATAGCAAAAAATTTTTGAGGAATTGTTATCTGTCGTTTTGCCGAGATGCTCACTTTTTTTATTTCCATAGGAATACTACCTTTCATCATAGTCGCTGACATATCTATGTCCTCCTTATTATATGCAAATCAAAGAAAAAATATTCTTGGTTTCTTGGTATCTAGGATAATTGTATTTGATTTTTTTCTATTTGTCAAATTCCATAACTCTTATACAGCCACAACGACCGTTGATTTTAAGATTATAAAACATAAAACTTAAAATCAAAAAGATTGAGCACCGACGCGCCCAATCTTTTTGATTTCACTATCTAGATAACTTTCTGCAAATATCGTATTGATACTCATCAATCGACTTCTTCATATTGAGTGCTTCCTCAATATCATAATCTACAAACTGTCCATGCTTATATGCAACGACTCTGTTTGATTTGCCCTGACACAAAACATCTGCTGCATAAGCGCCCATGATAGAAGCATAAAATCTATCTTTACATGTAGGATTTCCGCCACGCTGCAAATAGCCAAGAATCGTAGCTCTGGTTTCAATACCTGTCGCTGCTTCAATTCTCTTTGCCATTGATGTAGAGTGGCCTATACCCTCTGCATTGACAATCAAATGATGGGTTTTTCCTTTCTTTCTGCTGCGCACAATATTATTGATTAGTTCCTGCTCACTATAATTATATTTTTCCGGAAGAAGAATATCTTCCGCTCCCGTTGCAACACCTGTCCAAAGCGCGATATATCCTGCATGTCTTCCCATAACCTCAATAATCGAACACCTCTCATGTGAGGAAGAAGTATCTCTAACTTTATCAATCGCTTCCATCGCTGTGTTAATCGCCGTATCAAAACCAATCGTATACTCTGTACATGCAATATCCAAGTCAATCGTTCCAGGTACACCCACCGTATTGATACCTTGTCTGGCAAGCGCCTGCGCTCCTCTATAGGAACCGTCGCCGCCGATTACAACAAGTCCGTCAATCCCATGCTGACGGCAGATTTCAGCAGCTCTTTCCTGCACTTCGAGTTCTTTGAATTCATAGCAGCGTGCTGTACCAAGAATTGTACCGCCCTTTTGAATGATATCCGATACACTGTATGGCTTCATATCCACGATTTCTTCGTTTAGAAGCCCCATATAGCCTCTCTTGATACCCTTCACAGCCACGCCATTTGTCATTGCTTTCCTTGCCACCGCACGGATCGCCGCATTCATTCCCGGTGCATCTCCTCCACTTGTTAATACACCAATTGTCTTAATTTCACTAGACATCCTTATACCTCCCTATCAATCTATGACCTTTGTTGTCCAGCCGGCCAAAGCTTGTTTATTCAATACATTTCTGTCCAAAAATTATCATTCACAGTAACCGTTCAGCCAGGTACATCCCATTTTGCACGGCTGCACTGCTACTATATACATATTGATTGTACCCTTTTTTTTACAAGAATACAATACTCTTTGTCAAAAAATTATCAGGTCGTAATAGTGATCCCAAAAACAACTTTGAACTTTCGTTTTTTAGCTTACCACTTTCACATTATCCCCACCAAAAAGCAGGCGAAGTTTATCAAGCACCCTGCTGTCTGCTTTAATATTTCTGTTTGGCGGAAGCGTTTTTTTCTGACGTGTTTCTTCTATATATATAATAACATTGTCGATCCCTTCCGAATCATAAATTGCGTCAAAAAGAGCTTTCTCCTTTTCAATATAAGTATTCATATTAGGAAACTTCAGCCACACTTTTCGAGGAATCTCATCGAAAGAAGTAATGCTTTCACAAATCAGCTTGCCGCCGCGTTCTTCCTCTACTTGCACTCTGCCCTCAATCAGCACTTTGTTCTCCTCTAACAACTTTGATGAAAACTTCTCATATGCATTTGGAAATACAACAACCTCCATGCTTCCTACCATATCCTCCACAGTGAGAAATGCCATAATTTTGTCGTTTTTGGTATATTTGATTTTTTTATCAACAATCATGCCGCCAATCACCACCTTGGAGTTGTCCTCTACATGAGTTGTACCCGTTTCTTCATCCAAATAAAAATCTGATGTCTTGGCGGTGATACGTTTCTCCCACACAGACTGATATTCCTGCATCGGATGCCCACTGACATAAAAGCCCAAAACCTCCTTTTCGAAGCTTAATAAAAGTTCTTTTTCATACTCTCCTACATTTGGAAGCTTGATTTCAAACTCTTCTTTCTGTTCCTCAGAAACGATATCCAAAAGCGACATCTGACCAGACATCGTTCCACGCTTACTGTGCACAATGCTGTCCAATATCTGGGCGTAAACGCTCATATGCTGCTTTCTGGTAGCGCTAAAACTGTCAAAAGCCCCCGCCTTTATAAAGTTTTCAATTGCGCGCTTATTCACATCCTGATTTTGGGTTCGCTCAATAAAGTCTTTGAGGCTCTTATATGGCCCATGTTGGTTCCGTTCTCCAACAATGCCATCAATCACGGGCCGCCCAACGCTCTTAATCGCTGTCAGCGCATAGCGTATCGCATGATTGGAAACCGAAAAGCCTGCCTCTCCTTCATTGATATCTGGCGGAAGAATCTGTATTCCCATACTTTTGCATACCATGATATATTCTGAGACTTTTGAGGAATTATCAATCACAGAGGTCAAAAGCGCTGCCATAAATTCGACAGGATAATAATATTTCAAATACGCTGTCTGATAGGCAACTACCGCATAGCAAGCCGCATGTGATTTATTGAAGGCATACTTTGCAAAATCTATCATCGTTCCATAAATCTGATCTGCCACTTGTTCTGAAATCCCATTTGCCGTACAGCCCGGAACGCCTTCTGACTCATTTCCATGAACAAAATTATTGCGCTCCTGCTCCATTACATAGGCTTTTTTCTTGCTCATCGCACGCCGTACCAGATCGCTGCGCCCCATTGTATAGCCGCCAAGATCCCGCACAATCTGCATGACCTGCTCTTGATAAACAATACATCCATAGGTAGGCTTAAGAATTGGTTCAAGCTGCGGACAGGCATATGTCACGGCATGATGATTGTTTTTTCCCCTGATATAGGCAGGGATAAAATCCATCGGACCCGGCCGGTACAGGGAAATTCCCGCAATGATATCTTCCAGATTTTGAGGTTTCAACTCTTTCATAAAGTTTTTCATACCCTGACTTTCAAGCTGGAACACACCATCTGTTCTTCCTGTTCCAAGAGATGCCAACACCTTTTTGTCATCAAAATCAATTGTATCCGCATCTATTAGAATACCCGTTGTTTTTTCTATATTTTTTATGGCGTTCTTGATAACGGTAAGCGTTCTAAGTCCCAAGAAGTCCATTTTGAGCAGTCCAAGTTCCTCTATGGTAGTCATCGTGAACTGCGTTGTAATCGAACCGTCACTTGCGCGCGAAAGTGGAACAAATTCATCTGCGGGATTGCTGCAAATCACCACCCCTGCCGCATGCATTGAAGTATGCCTGGGCAGTCCTTCCAGTTTTTTGCACATGTCAATCATCGAATGAATCTGTTCATCGTTTTTATATAATTCCCGAAACTCCGGATTCATATCAAGCGCACGCTCTATTGTTACAGGCTTATTCTGTTCTGTTGGTATCATCTTCGCCAAGGTATCGCACAGGCTGTAGGGCAAGTCAAGCGCACGTCCTACATCGCGGATTACATTTTTTGCCGCCATCGTACCAAACGTCACAATCTGCACCACTTTTTCATGTCCATATTTCTCACTTACATAATCGATCACTTCCTGCCTGCGCTCATAACAAAAATCAATATCAATATCTGGCATAGATACGCGCTCTGGATTGAGAAAACGCTCAAACAGCAGGTTGTAGCGTATGGGGTCAATATTGGTAATATGCAGACAGTACGATACAATAGACCCAGCGGCGCTTCCTCTTCCAGGCCCGACTGGTATATCATGTTCTCTTGCCCAGTTGATAAAATCCCATACAATCAAAAAGTAATCTACATAGCCCATTTTCTGGATAACACCAAGCTCATAATTCAGCTTTTCCAGAAGGGTTCCATCATCGTCTGGATAGTGTTTTTTTAGTCCGTCAAGGCAGAGTTTATTCAGGTAACTCCACGAATCATACCCTTTTGGCACATCAAATTTTGGCAGTTTTGTCACGCCAAACTCAATTTCAACATTACAGCGTTCTGCAATCAGCGCTGTATTGGTGATGGCTTCCTGTGCATAGGGGAACAGCTCACGCATTTCCATTTCACTTTTAACATAATATTGTCCCCCCTCATAGCGCATCCTGTCCTCATCTGTAACCTTTTTTGCCGTCTGTATACACAATAAAATATCATGTGACTGTACATCTTCTGCTGATGTATAGTGAATATCATTTGTTGCTACAAGCGGGATATCCAGCTCTTTACTCAGCCGCAGCAGAGCGGTATTAACCGTCTTTTGCTGCGGTATTCCATGATCCTGAAGTTCAAAGAAATAATTTTCTTTTCCAAAACAGTCCAAATATTTTAGGGCAGTTTTTTTTGCCTCCTCATAAAGCCCTTTTGTCAAGAGCCTCGGTACTTCCCCTGCAAGACAGGCGGATAAGGCAATAATTCCCTCGTGATACTGTTTTAAAACTTCCATATCGATTCTTGGCTTATAATAATACCCTTCTGTGAAGCCAATACTCACAATTTTTATAAGATTGGCATATCCTTGGTTATTTTCCGCCAGCAAAACAAGGTGGTGATACCGTTCGTCACCACCTGTCTGTTCTTTATCAAATCTTGAATTGGGTGCGACATAAACCTCGCACCCAATTATTGGCTTGATGCCATTTGCTTTCGCTTCTTTATAAAAGTCGATCACGCCATACATCACACCATGATCCGTAATCGCACCGCTGTCCATACCAAGTTCCTTGATCCGTTTGACGTACTCTTTTATTTTGTTGGATCCGTCTAGCAAACTGTACTCTGTATGAACATGTAAATGTGTAAATGCCATAATTTTATCCCCTGGATTATTTTCCGACTGCTGCAGCCAGAATCGCTACGCAGGTTTCCGTGCCAAGTGTTCCGGAGTCAAGGCTGATAGGGAAGAATTCTTTGTCGCCCCATTTTAGTCCTGTATGTGCCGCAAAGAAGTCGGATCTCCGCTTATCGACGCGTTTCAGTTCTCCTGCTGCCTTATCGAATGCGAGATTTTCCTTGTGCAGCGCACGGTCAAGCCTGTATTCATTTCCTGCATAGATAAATACACGCAAACAGTCATCTCTGTCCTTCAAAATATGACTTGCACAGCGTCCTACAAAAACACAGTTCTGATTCTGTGCCACATCAAGTATTATCTGCTTCTCTGCATTGAATATCTGATCGGAAAGCGGAATATTCTTTTTCTTGCTAAGTCCTCCAAGCGCTGTCTGGGAAAGATTAAAAATAGGATTGCTCTGCGCCGTTTCCTCTAAGTCAGATATATAGATTGCCGGCAATTCCAGACGTTTTGCCGTCTCTACCAGAATATCATGATCATACAGCTTGTATCCAAGCTTTTTGGCAAGCAGACTCGCAACCTCCTGGCCGCCGCTACAATACTGACGTTCAATTGCTACATATCGATACATAAAAACCCTCCTCTCTTGATGAACCTGCGAACAATGTTCGCTGTGTGGAATCATAACTCCTTCTTTTCTGAAAATTCTATCAAAGGTATCTTAATACACTATGAATACCTTCATTATACCTTATTTTTCAGAATTATAAAATCATTTTATCGAAAAAAAAGAATCTGTACAAAAAATATTTTACACGAAAAAGACACATGGTTTGAAGCCTTGTCCCATGTGCCTTTGTTCATACCGCAATATTCTAATTCAATACAACGATACTTTTCGTCTTATATTATAAATATTTCTTTAAAGTATCAACTTTATCCAATTTCTCCCATGGAAGATCCAGGTCGTTGCGTCCAAAGTGGCCATATGCTGCAGTCTGCTTGTAAATCGGTCTTCTCAAATCCAGCATCTTTATAATGCCAGCCGGACGAAGATCAAAATTTTCACGGATAATCTCCACAAGCTTTGCGCTGTCAATTTTGCCTGTTCCAAATGTATCTACATTGATGGAAGTAGGCTGCGCTACACCGATTGCATATGACAACTGAATCTCACATTTGTCAGCCAAACCTGCTGCCACAATATTTTTGGCAACATAACGTGCCGCATAAGCGCCGCTTCTGTCTACCTTTGTGCAGTCTTTGCCGGAAAATGCGCCGCCGCCGTGACGTGCATATCCTCCGTAAGTGTCTACAATAATCTTGCGGCCTGTAAGTCCTGCATCACCATGCGGTCCGCCGATAACAAATCTTCCTGTCGGATTGATAAAGAACTTTGTCTCTGCGTCAATCAACTCCTTTGGAAGAATCGCATCAAACACATGCTTCTTGATATCTTCATGAATCTGTTCCTGTGTTACATCCGGGTCATGCTGTGTAGAAAGAACAACTGCCTCCAGTCTCTTTGGACTGCCATTCTCATCATACTCTACAGATACCTGTGTTTTTCCGTCAGGTCTTAAATACTTCAATGTGCCGTCTTTGCGCACTTTGGTAAGCTGCAGCGCCAGTTTATGTGCCAGAGCGATTGGATATGGCATATATTCCTCTGTCTCGTTGGCAGCATAACCAAACATCATTCCTTGGTCTCCGGCACCAATTGCTTCAATCTCAGCCTCGCTCATATTGTTCTCTGCACTGTCTTTTGACTGTTTTGCTTCAAGTGCCTTGTCAACACCCATCGCAATATCTCCAGACTGCTCATCAATTGCAGTAAACACTGCACATGTATTTCCATCAAAGCCGTATTCTGACTTATCATAACCGATTTCCTTTACAGTATCTCTCACAATCTTTGGAATATCAACATATGCCTTCGTTGTAATCTCCCCAGTTACAAGAACAAATCCAGTACAAGTAGCTGTTTCACAGGCAACACGGCTCATAGGGTCCTGCTCCATCAGCGCGTCAAGAATTGCGTCTGAAATCGCATCGCAAACTTTGTCAGGATGTCCTTCTGTCACGGACTCGGACGTAAATAAAAGTTTCTCCATTGTATGTTCCTCCTTAATATAAATAAATCGAGCAGGGAAGTTCCCTTCCCCTACTCGCGCGCCAGGCGTCCGTCAGCGAACCGATTTATCGGTTTGATGACATATTTCCTTTGGACGCCCGTGTGCATAAAAAATCCGCTTACTCGTCTGAATAAGCGGAAATGATTGGTTTCTCGATAATCAAATCCTCTTATTGTTCGAGCTATTAATATTCTATAATAGCATTACTCGCTCAGGTTGGCACCTTCCTCGCTCAGGGGTTGCCGTGGTTTCACAGGTCCTTTGTACCTCCACCACTCTGAATAAGAGATTCACTACAATATGGAATTGTCATATCGTACTTATCATATACTGATTTGCACACGCTGTCAATAGATTTTATTCTTTCTTAATTGATTCTTCCAAAAGCGCCCGGATTTTACTGGTTTTCTCAGTCTTTAGCATCTGCACAAAGCTATCCTGGTATTGTGTTCCAGTCTCCTGCCAAAAAAGCAGCACCTTTACAGCAATCTCACGCTGCGCAGCTTTTTTGGCGTTTAAAAGCTGCCGGATATCCTTCTCCCAGCCTCTTTGTTCACAAAGAATCGCTAACAACTCTTTTTGTACCTTCTTTGCAGTATCCTTGCTAAAGTATAAAATCTCTGTCTTGTTCTCCTCTGCGCATTCCCGCATTACACGCAGGGCAAAGAAGCGCCCAAACGCATTTCCTGCTGCAAACGCATGGAAGGTTTCTTCCCTTCTCTCATGAAGATATTCCGCAAAACAGCCTGCCGCACTTTCAACCAGCGCTTCTGTCCAGTCTTCATAACCGCCCCAATATTCCTGCATCATCATAAGACCTGCAAACTGACGGGTAACCGTAAAGCCTTCTTGGTCCAGATTCTGAAAAAGCTTTTGTACTTTTTGCGGGCACAAATCTTCCATATCCTCCGAAGAAACAGAAACATCTGTCACAATAAAATGACCGCTGCGCCGAAGCATCATATATGCCTCGCATCTTCGATGAAACGGCTCGTCCTCGAACAGTTCTAAATACTCCATCAAACAATCTGTTTCTGTATATGCATCCAAAAAATATTCTTCCTGAATCTGTTCTGCAATCGGATACAACCTATCAACAGGTACTTTCCCCCGCAGATAGGCTCTAAGTAGTTCTATATCATCTCCTGCTTCACGGATGAACATTTCAATTATCCGCTCCCTGTTTACATTCTGCTGCCTGTTTTCTGATAAAAGCTGATGATACAATGGTGCGTCCTGCCGTCTTACGATGTCATACAAAAGATTGCACGCGTTCAGTTCTCTTTTCAGATCATCTTCTGACTTGATAAAATTTGAATATGCCACTTTATAAATTGCATTCCAATCCCAATCCGTTTCACTCATCGCACAAAGAAAACACTCTCTGTTTGACAAAAACTGCTGCTCCAAAATCGCCTGATATCGCTGGAATGCCGCCCAGCGAATATATCGAGCGCTGTCAATCCCCAATACCTTATCGTAGTGAATGCCTCTTCTTTCTATAGCCATAAAAAGCAAACTGCTGATATAGCGCATCACCTCCAGCATACCACAATTGTCATAGCGGTTTCGTACATCAAAATCAATCTTCATTTCTAGGCAAATTTTCACAATATTTCTCAGTACCACAGAAAGATTATAATTTAGATAAGCCAAACCGCCATACAAATGCAGCCACACTTTATCAACGCTGACCGAAGCAGCAAGTTTTTTTATCTCTGGTGTAATTTGATTCTTCACAACTGCGTCCACAATTTGGGCAAGAGAAAATTCCTCCATTTTATTTTGAAACAAATCGCCCAAATGCGATAAAATGATATCCTCATACTGCTTCATAAGCGGAACATCTTCCGCCGCTATTATAATTTCTGGCGTATTGCCGCTATCACAATCCGGCGGCACCGCTGTTTGCTCACAATTGTTATACTTTGCTGTAAAATAAGCCATCAGAAGCACAAGTCGAAAAGGCTCCTGCTGCTGATATCTATCGTGTTCACAAGATGTTGCATATATTTGTTTGTTGCCTTTCAGGCAGTCCAAGGCTGTTTTAAAGTAATCCGGCTGATTTTCTGCGATTTGTATCAATTTTTTTATCTCGCCGCCAAATAAACTATATTTCCAGTTGCCAGAAAGGTGTTCCTGCAAATATAGAAGGATTTCTCTGACTGATTCATCTAAATTCATTTTTACACCTCTCTGTGCGCTTTAGCGCACATACCAATCAATATTTGAAAGTTTACTTTCAAACTTTGCATTTTAAAACCGCTTTGATTCTTTTTTCCAATTTTCATTTCGCTCCTGACTTGATGCTGTCGCTTTTACAAGCTGCCAGATAATCTCACTAAAATATCGCTCCGGCACTTCTCCCAGAAAATATGCCTCATCCTTCTCGACCTCATCATACACATAGCTTCCGCGTTCGATTGTACCTGCCTTATAAAACCGCGCGTCATACACGGTGACATCCTCATTCAAGAATCCTACATAGGTTCCCGAAAAATGCATCTCCACGCCAAGCCCCACATCGGCATCCTCACGATAAAACGTACAAAACCCGCCGCCATCCTGTACGGAACCATGATACCATCCAAGATCCAGCAGCTTTCCATTCAAAGACAAATCATTAATGACACATCCGCCAAAACGATCTAACTGCTTGCTTGCCGCTTCTTCTTCTGTTACGGTGTAAATATTTCGGTCTAGCTGGCTGATTGGCTGCGTAATCTCATAATCTTCAAGTTGCTGTTTCCATGCTTCTTTGACTTCTGCCGAAAGCTCTATCGGATGTACCAAGCCAATTTGTCCCTGTTCTGGAAGCTGGTATTCCTCTTCCTCCTCTGTATTGAACGAACCGTCTTCCATATAGCGAAAACTCTGCACCAACGTCCGATTCTCATAAATTCCCCAAATTAAGCCAATCGCAAACTGATGCATGATTGGATTTTTGACAAAAAGCTGCTTCCAGGATTCCACGCTCCACTCTCTCGCAATAGACAATGCCATTTCCAGCCGTTGTTTCTGGCTGGTGATTGTGAGTTTCATCTGTTTTTTCATCTGCTTAAATGCATCATACGCTGCTGCCGCTTTCTGTTCGTCATCCTTCTTTCCAGGCGCCGGTATATTTTTGAGTTTTTTGCCAGCCTCATCAAATACTTGAATTTCAAGGGAAGGCGTTATTGTCACGCGAAACTTGCGTTCTCCATAATCAAACTGCCGCTCCATGTTTTCATCAAACCCAAGATCCGGCACGATACGGTCTGCAAGCTCTTCGCGTGTAATTCCAAGCTGTTCAGCAGCAAATTCCAGCGCCTTTTGCGCTGCAGATTTGATCTGTTTGAATTTAAACTTTCTAGCGATTCCGTCCACAATCAAAAGCGCCTGCGGCAGTGGATTGAGCGTTAATGCCTGCACTGCCTCTGCTGCAATCGCACCGCGTGCAGCTTTGGGCCATTCCTGAACCTGATGCTGAATTTTTTGAACAATCTTGTCGCCTCCATGGATAGAAGCTGCATAAAGCACCCATTTTTTCTTTGCTTCCGCGCCGGATTGCAGCCATTTGTCAAACAATTCATTGGCATACAGCGCCAATTCTTCTGACTGCAAATTCTCCGCCAGAATATCCGCCTTTTTGCTGACGCCGCAGCCGTCCACACTTGAATAGCACAAAAGAATCGCCTGCAAATATTCTTCTGATGCTTCCTCGCCGCTTTTTTTATGTACCGCACAAAACGGTGTTTCATATGCCCAAGCCAGTGTCCGTTTCCGATTGCCCTTATGCAGCTCTTTTACCAACTCTTCCTGGGAAAATGTCTGACTGCCTTCCTGCGCCTCCAGATTTAGTACACGTTCCAAAAGCCCCCGGACTTTGTTGTTTTTTTCTTTTTCTAATATCTGTGTAAACAGTTCCTGATATTGCGTTCCCTCACCCTGCCAGTGATCCAAAACCGTTATGGCAAATTCGCGTTCTGCTGCCTTTTTGGAATGCAAAAAGCGCTTCACATCCTCTTCCCAGTCTTTTTGGCCCGATACGATATCTACCAACTCTTCCTTTACCATTTTTGCACTGTCCTGTGAATAAGCCAAAATTTCTTTTTTATTTTCATCAGCAAATTTGCGCAGTACATGCAGTCCAAAAAAACGGCCAAATGCACCTGCACCAGAAAAGGCGCGGATTGTTTCCTCCCTCTTGTCCTTCAAATAGACTGCAAAACAATCTGCCGCGGTTTCCCTAACCATTTTGGACTTACTTTCACTATAGGAAACATAATCATGGATACTGTTTAATCCTTTTAACTGATAGAATACTGACAGATTTTCCGCTGCAAACGCATCAAAAAGTTCTTTAACACCCTCACAAGTACTAAAATTTATCATATTGCCCCAAAAACAATAGGACTCTTTTATCAGCATATAGATCTGCGCTCTGTGATAAAATGCGAAATCTCCAATAAGCTTGCAGTATTCTTCCAACTGTATCCCAACCCAGTTTCCATTATAATATTTATTTACCAAATCTTCAGCAATGGGATACAGGATATCTACAGGCTTTTCTCCACGCAGATAGCTTGTGACAAGATCCGCATGCATATGCTCATCCTTAACCAGGATATCAATCAGCTTTTGTTGTTCCCTGGAACTTTTTTCACTTTTTTTCTTTGCCAGAAGTTCCTCATACAATGCGGGATCGAGATTTCGGATAATACGAAACATGATATTGGCCGTCCCAAATTCCGCTTCCTCCATAATTTCCAGATAAATATCCTTATGTGCATGAAATTGCTTGTTCAAAATTGGCCTGCACTGTTTCTTTACTGCCCAAACAAGATACTCCCTTGGCGCAATATCAAAAATCCGATCCAATGCCCCTCCGCGCATTTTGATACTCATGAACAACCCGTCGCTGATTTTCATGATGATATCCAGCATCGCTTCTCCATATGAGGCTGATTTTCTGCTTCCATTCATTGCCAAACAGATCCGAAAAGCATTTTTAAGTTTGACTGAAAATGGATAACCAAAATATGCCATTCCTCCACACAGGCTTAAATCGCGGTCAGAAATGTTTACCT
Organism: uncultured Lachnospiraceae bacterium; assembly: GCA_910586585.1. Classification (GTDB taxonomy): domain Bacteria; phylum Bacillota; class Clostridia; order Lachnospirales; family Lachnospiraceae; genus COE1. Next base: position 13,649 of record CAJUKA010000006.1, on the reverse strand, counting down.
TTTTGACAAGCAAAAGGATTCTGGCTGAGATTTGATCGTTTATAATGGCATCTGTAATTTCCTGCAGAGCATCAGCATCCATCTGATTTCTAAACACATCAGCCAGATGCGACAAGACACTCTCCTCGTATTCCTGCAGCAAAGGAATATCCTCCGGTTCAATGGGAATATCATACGCCCACTGCGCATGTTCCTCCTTCTCAAACTGCCTTTCCCGTTCTTTGATAAATTCCTTGTATTTTGTCATAAAATAAAGCGCAAGCAGTATCAGTGTGCCGTTTGGTTCATTGTCCTTCCCATATGCTATCGCTTTTTTGAGATTTTCTACTTTTCCTTCCGCAACTTTCATTGTAAGATTGAGCATGTGCAGATATTGCGGATTCCATTGCTGCATTGTTGCAAGAACAGCAGTCTTTTTGGCAGCCTCACAAGAAATTACATCTTCCCTCGCTGACAACAGCAAAAAATTTATCGGTATCAGCATATCGCAAGTTGCACGCCCTATCGTAAACAAGAGCTCAAACAATCTGTCTGCATCTTCTCTTTTAATACCCTGAAACACATTTGAAAATTTTTCAGAAGGAACCTCTGATAAATTTAAGTATGGAAACTGCTCCAGCACCTCTGCCCCTTTTTCGCCAGATAAATATGCCTCCGCCAGTGCATATTGTTCCTCTGAAAGAGAAATTTCCCGAATTACCTCCATCATTTGCTGGTGCATCGTATCATTTGGATTTATCATTACCTTATACCTCCTTGTACCGCACATTGTTCGACCGGAAACTGCGGCAACACTTTTGTATCTATATCATATCACATAACGAAAAAAAATTCATCTTTTCTGCGCTTTCTATACAAATTTTTCTAAATTTTTGTTTATACGTGGGAACATATTTTCTATTCTGATAAGAAACAAAAGCTATGCTAATGTAATTTATCGTAGGAAAAACTATTACTTTTTTGTATGAAATACACAATTTTTCTGTACCAGGAACTTTCAGAGTGCTATAATAAATTTCGAAAGGAGATGATTACCAATGAAAAATTTAAGTGTTAAAATGAAAATGACAATTATTGGAATCACAGTTGTTTTATTTATGGTATTTAGTGTCAACTACTCTATTAATAGTATGAGAGCAATTGATAAACGAGTCTTGCAGGAGGAAGCGGCGAATATCCGAAATGATTATGATGATAGTATCCGGCAGCAGGTTGAACAGGTTATCTCACTTCTTGACTGCTACAAAGCAGATATTGACGCTGGTATTTATACCCAGGAAGAAGGTATGAAACTTGCAGCAGACCGCGTTCGCAATCTAAGATATGGCAGTGAAGGCTACTTCTGGATTGATCAGTCTGATGGTGTCAATGTCGTTCTTTTGGGTAGTGAAACCGAAGGCACAAACCGCCTAAGTACCAAAGATGTGACTGGCTATGAAATGGTAAAAGACTTTATTCAGGGCGCTATCGCACAGGGAAGTTATTACTGTGATTATCAATACCCCAAGGAAGGCGAAACAGAACCTATGCCCAAACGTGCATACACACAATATTATGAACCTTTTGGCTGGGTAGTAGGAACCGGAAACTATGTTGACAATATTGACAATCAGATTGCCGACTCGACAAAAACAGCCGACGAATTTACAAATCATCAGATTATAGTATTTGTGGTAGCGTGTGTGCTGTTTGCAGTTATTATCATACTCTATCTAATTGCAACAATCTTCAATATCACCAAACCTCTAAATCAAGTGGGGCGTGTCCTGAAAAGCTTATCTGGAGGAGATTTCACGGTCAAAATTAATGAAGCGGATCTAAAACGCAAAGATGATTTTGGCAATCTATTAAATATTCTGGAACAAATGCGCTCAAACATTGGCGGCTTGATCCATGATGTTATGACAGAAACAAATCTGACTACAGAAAGTGTCAATGGCATTTCACAAAATATGTCACATCTGAATAGCAAGGTAGAAGATGTATCCTCAACCACGACTCAGCTTTCCGCTTCTATGGATGTAACAGCCGCAACCGCCGGCAGCATCAATGAAATGACAAAGGAAATTGACCTTGCCGCAAGAAACATTGCAGAGCGTGCTCAAGAAGGCGCTGAACGGGCTGATACAATTCACAAAAAAGCGGTCAATGCTAAAAATGCAGCAACCGAAAGCCAAAACAGTCTGGAACTGCAAAAGCAATCCATCGAAAGCACTTTGCACGAAGCACTTGAACGCATAAAAGTTGTCTCCGAAATTTCAATGCTCGCGGAATCTATTATGGAAATTACTTCACAAACAAATCTTTTATCTCTCAATGCAAGTATTGAAGCTTCCAGGGCAGGGGACGCAGGACGGGGATTTGCAGTAGTAGCTGATGAAATCCGCAAACTGGCGGAACAATCCCAAAAAAACACGGAAAACATCAAAAAAGTGACGGATCAGGTGAATGATGCTGTCGGAATACTTGCAAAAGATGCGGAGCTTTTGTTGTCATTTATTGATAACCAAGTCATGGAGAGCATTCGATTATTTGGTTCCATTGCAAATGATTATAATGAAGATGCCGGGGAAATAGATTCTCTTGTCACAGATTTCAGTGCAATTTCTGAAGAACTTCTTGCTTCTATTAATAATATTACAGATTCCTTAGATGGCATATCACAGGCTGCGCAGGAAAGCGCCCAAGGAACTGCAAACATAGCGGAACGCGTACTAGAAGTTGTTGAAATCTCAGATTCTGTCAATACCTCCTTGCAAGATGCCAATGGGATTGTGGCCCGCTTGAATCTTGCAACTGGAAAATTTCGGTTGTAAAAATCTGCCGCATGCCCTTTCTTCTACAAAAAAATTGAGCGCCAACACGCTCAATTTTTTGTATCCATTTTTTATAGTTGTTCATCAATGATAGAAACGCCTAAATCCTTTGGCTTAATGATTGTATCAAAAGCCTCCTTGCAGTAACGCAGAATCGTATCCTTAAACGCCGCATTTTCTCCAAACAAATGATTGTAAGCATCCTTAAAATCCTGCGTTGCAAAGTCACTGGCAGAACCCTCATAGGTCAATTGTTTATATTCGCTGTCAAATTTAAAGCCCAGCTTTCCAAGTTCGCCTTCATTGTCTTTGCAGAGCTGCTTAATTTTATCAAGCGTTTCATTTTGATAATCCGGCATCGTTATGTAAACAGACTGTGCAAAATATGCCAAATCCAATTCTATATTTTTTTGGTCGTTTGAATCCAGTTTATTATTTTGTACTTTATCGTTATAATCCCCCAAAACAGATGCTACTTCTTTTCCCAGTGTCAACATGGAAACCACTTGTATATCTTCCTGATTATACATTGTTGTTTTGCTGATATTCCGATCCGTGATATTATATTTTATATCCTCTGCTTTGTCCTCTGTTTTCTGTATGATTTTATTTGCCTGCTGGATAAAGCAGCCCTTGCCATAAAATAACCTGTCAATTACTTTGGTGTCAGCATCATCAAATTCATCTTCGTCAAATGTCAGTTTTCCATTTGTCTTTTTAATCCCAATCTTTCTTAAATCCTTCTCATTCTCAGAGAATAAGCTTCTTAATTTTGACAACTGTTTCCTGACATTTTTATCTGTGATATTCTCTGCGCTTTTTTCCATATTATTGTAGGATTTTACAAAGTCGCTCAATTCCTTTTCCAGCTTTGATTTATTTGTGATTCCCGGAGAATATTTTTTCAAGTCTGCTACATCTTTTCGAAATTTCTCAAGTTTATTTTGAAATTCCTCCACAGACTCATTTGTTTCTTTTACCTGTTTTTTGTATGAATTATAATAAGAAAAATTATTATCTTTGATATGCTGTAACAACTTTATCGGTGTAAACTGCACTGCCATTATAAAACTCCCCCTTTTGCGGCTCTCTTCTCCACTCCTGTTATTGTTTTATTATAACACCTCAAGGCTTATTCTGTCCAGAGTGCGTTTGAAAAAAGCACAGAACCAACGAGCTGCACCACAACAAAATGGGTATATCACGAATCGTGATATACCCATTTTAGAACTACAGTTTAACGAAACTGCCCTGCTCGATGATATTATGGAGCTGGTGTTGCTGCTGGCGCTGGTACAGAAATTGAAATCGAAAATACGATCTTATCTGCATCTGTTTCGCCTGCCGCTTTGTCAAGTGTTACGGTAGCTGTGATGGTTCCGGATGCTGTTGCTGTCGCTGTGTTCTTGAAATCTGTTCCAATTGTTACAGTATAGCCTTCCACAACCGTCTCAATCTGTGTCTTAACTGCTGCCGCATTCGTTGCATTGGTCAGTGTCTTCACCCACTCTGCATCTGCAAGCGCTGCATTTGCTGCATCTTTTGCCTCTGTGATGGACTGTGACAACTGATCAATTGTCAAAGTAACAGCTTTCTCCGTCGATGATGCATCCCCTTTCTTAATCAGGAATGTTGCAACGATAGAACCTGGAGCCTTTACTGTCGCTTTTGTCACTGCAAATCCCTTGAATTCAGGAGTTGCTGTTGTATTATCTGGCTTATACTCAATGGTATAGTCTGAATTAATATTTGCTGCATCTGCAATTGCTTTTACTTCATCCTTAGTTGTGCTGTTAGTAAACTTGCCGCCATTATCCGTATATGCTGTAAATGCGGTGTCAATTCTTGTACCTACCTGTGTAGCATTGTCCTTTGCAGGAATCTGGCCTGTGATGTCTCCACTTGCTGATGCAACGATCTTCTGTTCTCTCTTGCCTTCCTGTGTCAGGTAAATCGTACCAGTATAGGAACCGACTGTACCTTCAGCTGCCTCTGTCACAAGCGTAAACTTCTCTGTGTCTGTTGTGCCAAACGCTACATTGATATTTGGATTGTTAATTGCTGCCTTTGCTGCTGCAAGCACACCTGCTTCATCCTTCACTCCATACAGCTTCTCATTTGTTGCATCATTTAATGCTGCAACAACGTTTGTCTTTGCTGCGCTGATCGTATCAAGCTTGGTAATTGTAAAGGATTTTGTGCAGGTCTTTCTCTCAAAGATACTTCTGGAAAGAAGAATCTTAACGTCCAAGCTTCCTGCTTTATCTTCTGTTGCAGGTGTGAAATCAAATCCATCAATTATCGCATATCGCACTTCAATATTTGGATTTGTCACAACCTTCTGTGCAATCGCAAGCATCTCCTCTTTTGTAATTGCGTTTGTCACTACTCCGTTATGTTCTGTATAATACGCACTCAATGCGCTATCAACTGCTGATTTTGCATCAGCAAGTGTCTGTGTTGGGTTGTATACAGGAACTGTCATTCGGATATTGTTGAATGTCTTTGCTCCCTTGTCTGTCACGCCATTGTCCTCATTCTGTACCATGACATTGACAATATACCATCCCGCATTCTCATTGGTTGCTGGCTGATAAGATACTTTTGTTACCGTTGCACGCAGGCCAGACTCCAAATGTGTCAGTCCTTCTACGGTACGTTTCACAAGTGCTGGATTCTCAGAGCGCAGCTGCAAGCCTGCCAGTGCGGCTTCATATCCTGCTTCTACTGCACTGAGTGCTTCTGCATATTCCTGGATGGTCTTTGGCGTCGTGATCTCAAACCGAATCTTATCCTCAGCACATCCATTCTTATACGTCGCAATGACATCTACCTTAACCTTTTTGTTCAGTACTGTCTTTTTGGACGCCTTTGCTGCCTCTTCAGCTGCCTTTAATTTTGCTTTGTCAATTGTAAGCAGCAGTGCATCTTCTCCTACTGTTGTATTTCCCTGTGTTATCTTGAACTGTTCTGCCTTGAGATAATCAGGTGAACCGTCTGCAAGCTTAAATGCGTCAATTTCTACGCCGCTTGGCAGTGTGTATTTCAGCTCGTAAGTCTCACCTATGATGTCATTTCCCTTTGTCCAGCCTACGATACTTGTATCATAATCCGGCTCGTCAAAAGTAACCTTTGTTGTTGTGAACTTAATCTTATTCTTTGTTTCTGGTTTCAGTACATTGAAATTCAATGTTACCTTTGCACCAAATTTCTTGATATTTTCATTGGTTGCTGCCTTTGCTACTGTTGCACACGCAGACGAAGAAGCATCTACAATATAGAGATCTACCTTGTATTCTCCAGCCGCAGGTGCTGTCGTTGTTGTCAGTCTTACCTTATTTCCATTAATCAAATCTGCCTGATTGGTGGTTGTATCTCTTCTGTCCTTAATCTCTGCAAATGCAATGCCGCTCTCTGATTCTGCATATGCATAGGCTACATTGACACTGGACCATCCCTTTGTAATAGATGTAATATCTGCTGCGCTTGATGCGCCTGCATATGTATTAATATCTGTTGCCTTATAAGCTGCTGCCTTTACATTGATCTTAATCTTTGCCCACTCTGGGTTGCCAGTCTTCAAGTCTGTGTATGATACATAGCCTGTAAATGCATTTTTGTCCTTTTTCAGGATTTCCTTGAGTTCGTCGACTGTATAAAGTGTATCTGTCTCTTCACCCTTCTCATCAAGTTTTGCTTTCAGTCTGATTTTGCCATTTGCAATAGCAAAATAATCTTTAAACTGATTTGGCTGTCCGCCAATGTTTGCGTTTTTCAGCTCTGAGCCTGCATATACAGCAGCAATCTGTTCTGCTGGCTTGCCGCCTAACTCGATAAATCCTACCGAAGGATCCAGATTGTAGCTTGCCGTTGCTTTGAAATTTACTGCCTTGTTTACCTTGATGGTAACAGTTTTCTTAGCGGTTGCTGGTACAAATGCACTTGTATTAGAATCATATGTTCCAAATACAACATTAAGCTTATAGCTTCCTGCTACTGCATTGCTTGGAATTGTGATTGTTTTGCTAAATGTGCCATCCGCATTCCAATCATCAGGTTCTACAAGTCCAACTCCTCTGATTCTAGTATAAGTACCATTTCTGTAATCCTTTGCATTGTTTAATGCTTTCTGATAATCTGTCTCATCATATGAGATATATGCATATGGATAATCTGTTTTTGCACTTGTGAGCTTAATATCCTGTGAATAAGACAATCCTGCATAGAGGTTCTTTTTCTCTGCTGTTACGTTTGGCGCCTTTGCGTTTACAAACGCATCATTGACAAAGGTATATTCTTTGGTGCTTCTGTTCTGCTTATCCTGTATTTTTACCTTGGTAATTTTTGCAGAAGGAATGACCTTTACAAAACCATCAAACTTATTCCAGCTAGTAACCTTACCGCCTGATGCTGTAACACTGTAATTATAGGTCGCTGTAGTATTCAGTCTCTCCTTATCACCTGGCACCGTATGAAGGTCAATATAATTATCAAAGGTTGCTGCACTGTAGTGATATTCACTGCCCTTCATTGTCACACCAACAAGTTTTCGATTGTCATGAACTCCGTCCACTGCCAATGTCAGTGCATCCTTGTTGTACTCTGTTGTGAAGGTGAGTACTTTGTTTGCTCCCTTGCCGCCGTCTGTCGGTGATACTGTGATCTTTACATTCTTTGCAATCTGATTGTTTGGATCGAAACTATAGTATTTACCCTCTCTCTCAGTCCCCATCTTCTTGTTGCTGATTGCGATTTTATAAAGACCTGTATCTGCCAAGTCATCTACTTCATAATATTCTTTTGCAGCCACATCCGACTTGGTTACAATAATCGATGCTCCATAAAGCTCATCTGTTGTAAACTTGTCGCCGGTAAGTACATTCCATACGCTTCCGTTTTTTGTTGCAAAATATACATTGCCAAGTTCTGTCTTCTGATCTGTAATCGTGAAGATACCTGTTTCTACATAGTCTTCATCATGGCTGTAGTCAATCGGTATCAGTCGTACACGGAACTGGTTATCTTTTGGATCACTCATCAGCTCATATTTCTTGTCAACCGTGATCTTTCCGTTTTTGTATGTGACATATTTCTTGATGTTCGCATCGTTATTGCCATTTACCGGCACGATTTCTGCCTTAACTTTTGCTGTCTGTGGTTTTCTATCAGGCGAATTATTGTTATAAACAATACCTACTGTATAGGTGCCCGCCTTGTTTGCTGCCTTATAGATCGTAGCCTTCTCATCCTCGTCAGGTGTGGTAGTAATCGCATAAATACCTTGTACCACCTTGATCTTGATAGAAGCCGGTGCTGCATACAGATAAATATTCTCTTTGCCATGGTCAATGCCTGCATATGGATAGCATTTTAATGTATAGGTGCCTTTGCCTGCATAAGGATCTATTGAAAGCATAATGCCCTCTTCTGTCCATTCTGCATATAAATTCTCACCTTCCTCATTGTCAAGCATTACGCCGTTTGCATTGTAAATCTCTACTTTTCCGTCATCAATCTGATAAGAAGCGTTCTTGCTGAACTTCGGAAGCGCTACAATCACATCTTGTTCGCCTGTATAAACAGTCGTCTTTTTGCCTGTCAGTTTGAGTGCATCTTCATAATAAGGATCTTTTGTAGAGAATGTCTTCTCTATCTCATTGCCTGCTGCAAGTTCTTCATAACTGCCGTTTTCAGCTACTTTTACAAGTACGACAGAAGTCTTTACTGTCAGTTCGCTTGCTTTCTGATCCTTCTCATTCTTTCCCTGTGGAAGGGTAAAGCCAACGGTTACGTTTTGGGAAGCAGCTTTTACTTCCTTGTCTGCATAATATGGATTGTTGATTTGATACTCGCCTGCAGAACCCGTTACTGTTGTCTTGTATACAACCTTAACCGTCTTATCATTATAAGCATCTGCTATCTTGCTGTCAGCAGTTGTCTTTAAAACAAATCCATTGTGAAGCGCTGCTGCAAGGTCTAATTTCTTTAATGTCAGCACAGGAGCTGTTGGATTGACTGTGAAGCTTGCCAATACCTTCGGTGCGCCCTGCTCATCTACTTCACCCTTACCATAAATATTGATCGTTGCCGTCTTTCCTGACAAGGTATCCAGCTTTGCTGCTGCAGTGTTCACTATCAATGCTTTCTTGGATACATTGATGAATGCATCTGTAACAACGGTTGCGCCTGCTGGATTAACAACCTCTGCATAGAGCAGTGACAGATCGTTAACGCCAGACATTGTCAGTCCATATGATGTTTGCGTGGCAATCGCCTGATCCGCTGCGCCATTTTTAATGCCTTTTACAGTTACTTTTGTGATTGTCTTTGGCACTGCAAATTTGATTTCTTTGGTTGCTGTTGCTTCACCAGTCTTGTATGTTGCAGTAAATGTCAAACTCTTTCCAGCTGCGGAAGCAGGAATTGTCACCTCTACTGCCTTGTTTCCTGATGCAAGCACTGGTTTCTGATTCTCTTCTAATGTCACGCCTGCAAGGTCTGCTGCGGTGAATTCTACATCTGTACCACCAAATTTACCAGTCAGCTGATACTTAACGTTTTTAGAAACTACCAGGTTGCCTTTTTTATCCACAGCAGGAACTTCTGCTTTTTCATCTGCTGTCGCAAAGGTCCACTCATATTCCTCTGCTACTTTCAAAACAACTTTTCTGTCTTCACTGAAACCTGCAATATAAAGTTTGTAGGTTCTTGTAGTCTCTGTTTCTGTATACAATGCAAATCCATCGCCTGTCAATGCATAATTTGCTGGAATTGTGACAAGCGCAGTTACTTCTGTACCCTTTAATGCTTTGTAAGAAACCGTTTTTGTTCCATCATCTTCTGAAACAAGCTTTGAAATGCTCAGTTCGTCTCCATCAGCGTCTGTTACTACAATGGAATTGATCTGACTCTTGTCATAGGACAATGTCAGCTCTTTTGTTGCTTTCTCGGCACTAATGGTATAAGTCGTTGCTGCCTGTGCTGCAGATACATGGTAAGAGTAAACTGTCTTATTGGCACTGACTTCTTTTGTGCCTGTCGGCTTTAATTCTTTTGTGCTCTCATAAGTTACTTTTGCAGTGTATGGTCCTCTTACGATGACATCAAACTCAAAGTCTGTTGTTCCTTTTGGAATCGTATAAGATACATCACCTGTATACTCTTTGTCGCTCTCCTTAAATGCAAGTGTCGCTATGCCATCTGCACTGTTTGTAAAGTTTATTTTCTTATCATTTGAAATCGCTACCTTCTTGGTTGTGATTACAATGGTTGCAGGATTGTAGGTTATTTTTCCATCCTCTGCTGTTGTGTTCAATTCATCAATTTCAAAGGTTTTATTTGCGACATTTGCAAAACCATCTACACCATTGATGGTATCTAACTGGTCATAGGAAAGTGTTTCTTCCTTGCCGTTAATGGTGATGCCTGTCACTTCATAGCCTGCTACTGCATCTACTGTGAAGCTGACTTTCTTTGCGTTGGTAATCCACTTGCCGTCTGCATCATATGCAACCTTTTTGGAAGCATCTGCTGCTGTCACAGCAATCTTTACTTCTTTGCTTGTATCATTAGCAGTATTTGCACCAAAATCAATTGTGCTCTGCTTTGAAGCATCAAGCTTTGTCTCAATCGTTACTGTAAGTGCCAGCGCGCCGGCTTCCATATCACCTGTTAATGGAATTACATAATAATCGCCATCTTTCGTGCACTCGCTTGGCTCGCCATCTGCGTCAGGGATTGTCACCTTGCTGACCATATAGAATTCAGCTGCTGTAATCTTAGCATAGAGCACTTTATCCTCTCCGCCTGTTACAGTTCCTACTGCATCTATTGTAAAGTCAATTGGATTTGTTGTCGCATCTGCTGCAAAATCATCCTTGCTCAAGGATGCCTGAATACCTTTGCTTGCTGCGATTGTTGTTCCATCTGTTGTTGTAAAGGTTACACTAACATCTCTGTATTCATCTGCTGTAATTGTAATCTGATTGTTTGTGCTTCCTGTTACAGGAATGATTTCATATTGATTGTTTTCTGTGAATTTAAGAGGTTTTGTTATGCTTCTACCTCTTGCATCTGTATAGGTCCAAACTACGGCCTTCACCTTTCTCGGATCTTCTTTTGTATTATCCTGTGCATTTGCTGGCATTTTCAGTGTAAAGGCAAGCGTTTCACCTTCCTTGACATCAATGCCGTTTACTGTGATATCTGCTTTGTCTTTATCACCCGTCTGAAATGCAGTAACACCGTTTGCTGCTGTTGTATCAAATGTCACGTTATTGATTGTTGTGACAGTTGCTGTGACTGTCTTATCCTCTGAAATATTGGATAACACATAATAAATCGTACCATCTTCTAATTTCACTGGTTCCAGGTTGTTATCCAAAGCTGTGATTGTCTTGCCTGTCACATTGATTGTAAAGTAAACACTCGTTCCTTCAGGCAGCTCTGAAATACTACCGTTTGTAGCTGGTTTTGAAAATGATGTGTTTGTAATAGTTGGTGGTGCCTGTGCATCCTTTGCTACCGTAAAATATTGTACAGTTGGCACTACACCTTCTACACTTGTCTTAAAGGTCACATCATATGCAGCCTCTGTAGAAATTTCAAGTGCACCCGCTTCATCTATGCTTGCATTTACTGCACCTGTATTGTAGATATTATTCGTTGCAGTTTTTCCAGTTACAGAAGCTTTAAATCCTGCTTTTGGAATTACCATAAAGTAAACGGTATCGCCTTTTGCAATATTTGTGATTGTTGTACCACTCAGTGTATTCTTAAGATCACTTTCCTTTGTTGGTGCAGCACCACTGGTTGTTGTATAAATAATCTTGTCAATGTTTGCTGCATCTGTTGTTTCTTTATATTTGAATGCAACAGAAAGTGCTTCTGCTGTCTCAATCACAACGGTTGTATCAGCAGATAACCGAATGCTGTATGTGCCGTTGGCTGGTTTCAGTTCTTTGCTGTTAACTGTTACAGATTTGATGACATAATTTGTTGTAACACCATCTGCAATTGTAGAACCCGGTGTAACCGTAAAGGTGTACACTTTACCTGCTTCAAGATCTGCTATTTCTGGGTTGGTATTATTCTCATATTTAAGATCTGTCTGGGAAGCGCTGCATTTTACGGTTGCCTGCTGCGCGCTACTTAAGTCAAATGTCAATGAATGTTTTGCTGTTGCCTCTGCTGTTGTGATTGCTACTGCCACATCACCTTTGCCAACTTCTACTTCATAGACATTTGCAGAAACTGGTTCCAGCTCATCATTATCCGTTGCAGCTTTTGTGATGATTTTACCTTCTGCAACTGTAAACTTCAGATAAATCTTGTCTCCCTCTTTGATTTTGGGAATTGGATTATCGCCTGTTACTTCATTCCAGTCAGCCGCTGGTGCTGTCGCTGTTTTTGCCCACTCAGTTTTTGTAATATTATCTGCTGTATCAACAGTTGTTGTTACACTATGAAGCGCTTTTTGCTGTATTACAATCTTGGTATCTGCTGAAATTGCTGCCGCATAAACAAGCGTCTTATTCCCCTCTTCACCGACTTCTTTCGGAGAAATTTCTGTTCCGCCAACAGTTACAGAACTAATCGCATTATTAGCTGCTGCTTCTACCGTGAAATAAATCTGACCTGCACAATAAAAGAATGGATTTGTATCTGTATCTGTGCTGCTTGCTACACCATCCTCTGTATCAGCATATTTTACAGTTGCGCCTGCTGCGTCTGTCATATCAAATGTTACCTGATAAATAGGAGCTGCTACAAGGGACACGGTTGTGTCACCTGTTACCTTGAATGTATAGTCTGCTTTTACAGGTGCATATTTTGTAGAGTCTGCGGCAGGTGTCATTGTAACTTCAGCGTTGCCTGCCTTGAAACTCTTAACTGCAGTATCTGCGTCTTTTGTCTCTACTGTAAATGTAACCTCCTGATTTTTGGGAATCTCTACTGTCTGCGCATTTGGCTGTACAGGCTTTGACTCTCCATCAGCACCAATTTTATAGGTAATGGACTTATAGTTGCTGTCCTTGTCCTTATCTAACGTAATCACATATCCTTCAAATGTCTCTGACAATTGAATTGTTGTATTCTTAGTGATTGGCACCTTGTATGTATCTGTTGTATTGGCTGCAAGTTCTGCTGTCGTATAGTCTTCATTATCATCTGTTCCTCTATATTGTACAGATACAGACTTACCAATATCTTCTGCAACCTTTACATAAACAACTTCGCCGTTTCCTGCCTTAATACCTGTATCAGCATCATATTCTGCAAAGCTTTCAGGTGTCTTATCAGCATCACCTACAGCGTATTTATAAGTTGATGTAATAGAATCCGCATCAAAAGCGACATCAAATTCCTCTACTGCTACGATTGTAACGATAATAGCAACTGGGCTTTCGACTGCTGTCATCTTATCTGCTGGAATGGTGTATTCTACACCATTATCACCCACTTCTGAAGTCAGTTCAATTGCATCTTCTCCCTGCTTAGCTGTAACGCTTTTGATTTTGTAGCCATCTTCTGCGGTTACTGTAAACTTGTATGTAGTGCCACTATTGTTTTCATCTGGTGTTACAGTATAATGGCCGCTTTCCTGTGCTGCAGCATCTGGCAGTGTTACTGTTGGACTGGATGTTGTTTCAGAACCACCACCATCGCCTTCTGCTTCAGGAGCGATGGACTCGTCTGCGATAGCTTCCTCCTCTCCTGCCATATTGTCTTCGGATGCTTCTGTAGAAACAGCTTCTGTGTTTTCTGTAGAAGTAGCTTCGGACTCTTTATTTTCTTCTGTTGAAGACGCTTCCTGTGTGGAAACTGCTTCTT
>CAJUKA010000005.1 GCA_910586585.1 uncultured Lachnospiraceae bacterium | reverse complement strand
CACCCGAAAGTACCTTGTGCGTTATTTTATTTTTCAAAAAGTTGTAAAGTGGTGTCAGAATAATAAAAGACCCGAAAATGCAATAACAGCACTTCGAGTCTTGTTTTCCACACTTTCAGTTTTAAATACCCTCACTCGTAGTAAAACCGTAGTACCCCACCACCCCTATTGCCACGATTTGCCCCATTCTGCCCCACAAGTGCCGTCAATTCCCGACTATCCGCCGTTCTGCCGCGAGAATTGTATCAAAATGTTTACAATTCTATTTCAACAACAAATTGACTTCTCAAAAAGATACCGATATAATAATATACTGAAATAATAATTGCATGGAGGAATTTTTATGTTACAAAAAGATAAGATTGCGAAAGCACCAAATTCTGGCGAAAAAAACAGTCTTAGCAAAAAGATTATTTCTAAAATGGCACTGATCGTTGCTGTTATTTTTTTGTTGACTGTCTTGATGTCAGCTATTCTTGCAGCCAAATCGTTGATTCAGGTAAACAAAGAAAAACTTACCGCAGTTGCCTATGAAAATGCATTTTTACTTGCAAACGATATCGAAAGCTCCTATGGAAAAGCAGTTGCATTTGCCGGCTCTCTGCGAAACATTTCTACTTTGGACCCAAAAGAGCAAAGAAATGCAATTGACACTGCTTTAGTGGGCCTTTTAGAGGGTGGAGATGACTTTACCACAGGATTTGCTTATTTTGAGCAAAATAAAATTGCAGATGCCAACGGCGTTCCTTATTCTGTGCATAAAAAGGACATTGCTTATGAAGCAGTTGTCTATCCAAATGAACAAAACACAGGGTACCTTTTTGAAAAACATGAAGACGCCTTTGATAATTACGAAAAAGAATATTACATGCAGATAAAGCAGACAGGGGAACCTTATGTTATGGACCCTTACATATATGAACTGATGGGAGAAAACATTATGATGATCAGCATCATCGCTCCTGTCTGGGATGCTGAAGGTGTATTTCTTGGTGTGTCTGGAGTAGATGTGGCGTTGGATAATATGCAGGAAAAATTGCTGGTTAACACTGACTACAAATCTGCGCATTTGGTAGCGCTTGCAGAAGATGGAACGATTTTGGTTGATTCTGCCGATGATACTACGCTTGGAAAACATGCTTCTGATGTCGGTTATGATACAATGGTAAAAAATGCAGATAAAATTCACGCCATGCCAGAAGGAGAGCATGAAAACAGCCGTTATATTATTCAGCGTGGCAAAAATTATAGTACAGGAAAAAGAGGGATTTCGGTTTCTATTCCGCTCACGGTTAATGGAAAAACACAGTGGACCTTGCATCTGTCTGTCAACAACAGCGAATTCAATGGGCCCATTATAGAAGGTGCTGGAAAACTCACTTTTATTGTAATATTGTTGGGCACGATACTGTTAGTCTCAGTGAACCGAATTATCAAAAACTCATTGGCTCCGATTCAAATAATTACAGACGAAGCAGCTAGGTTAGAAGCCGGTGATTTGAATATACATATTGATATCCAGTCTGATGATGAATTGGGACGCCTTTCACAGGCATTTAATCATATCAGCGAGACTATCAGCAACTACGTGAAGGATATTTCCGATCAGCTTTCCCAAATGGCTGAGAACAACATGGATATTACTATCACACAGAACTATATTGGTGATTTTATCCCCATCCAGATATCTATTGAAAAAATTTCTCAGTCCTTAAATGACACTTTGCATCAAATTGTTGTTTCTGCCGATGAAGTTTCTCACAGTTCGCAAAGTGTTTCAGACGGTGCACAAGTTCTCTCGGATGGCGCTACAGAACAGGCAGCAGCAATTGATCAGTTGGCGGCTTCCATAGACAGTCTTGCAAAAGATGTGGCGGCAAACGCAAATGATGCCCAAAATGCCAACCATTCTGTTTCTGAAGTCAACAAATGCATAGAAAAAAGCAATCAGGAAATGGAACACCTAATTCATGCAATGTCAAATATCAATCATGCTTCTGTCCAAATCGAAAAAATAGTGAAAACGATTGAAGACATTGCCGGACAAACGAACCTACTTTCTTTAAATGCTTCCATAGAAGCCGCAAGGGCTGGATTGGCAGGAAAAGGATTTGCTGTTGTTGCAAATGAAATTCGTGAACTGGCAACGAAGAGTGCGGAAGCAGTCAATCAAACAGCAGATTTGATCGAAAGCTCCCAAAAAGCTGTAGAAAATGGTATGGAAATTGCAGATAACACTGCCAAATCTCTTGAAGCGGTTGTAAAAGGAGCAGAAGAAATTTTAGGTTCTATGGATAAAATCAGCAATGCTTCACAAAACCAGAATACAGTATTGGAGCAGCTTGCAGAAAATATTGATCTCATCAGCAAAGTGGTTCAATCTAATTCTTCTTTTGCGCAAAACAGCGCTGCAACAAGTTCAGAATTGTCTAGTCAGTCAAAGCGGCTGCATGAATTGGTAAACCGCTTCCATTTAAAACAATAACACTGAAACATATTACGCTGAGCATAAACAGGCGCTCCAAAATGAGCGCCTGAATAAATTTTATCATATAAACTTTCAATCAATTGTTAATATCAGCGGCTTCTTGCCCATAAGTTCACAGCTTCTTGCATCTGGTTGCGAACCGCCAACACTGATTTCATAACCTTGTGTGGCATACTGCGCTATTCCGTTTTCATCAAACAGCATAAACGACTGCGCTGGCAGATAAATTGACACTGTCTTTTCTTCTCCTGCCTTCAAAAATACTTTCTTAATGCCCTTAAGCTGTGCATTGGGCGCTCCTTCTTTTTTCGCCTTTACATATGCCTGAACTGTTTCTGTACCATCAATAACACCTGTATTTTTTATTGTAACATTAATTTCTACGCCTTCTTTTACATCAGGGGTTTTGGCAAATACTGCATTCGTATAATAAAATTCTGTATAGGAAAGTCCATAGCCAAACGGATACAGCGCCTCCTGTGTCATATATCTGTACGTCCGCCCTTTCATGGAATAATCCTCAAAATCAGGGAGTTCCTCTGTCGTTTTATAAAATGTTATTGGAAGCTTCCCCTGTGGATTGGTTTCGCCAAAAAGCATCATGGCAATCGCCTTTCCACCCTGCGCACCTGGATACCATCCCTGCACTACCGCATCTAAATGCTCTTGTTCCCATGTGAGCGCTACCGCGCTGCCGCTAAGAACCACTAATATCACTGGTTTATTGTATTCCTTTGCAATCTTGAGAATATCATGCTGTATCCCTGGAAGTTTAAGATTGGGTTTATCTCCGCTGCCATATTCATTGCCTGCGTCCCCTTGTTCTCCCTCAAGTGTGGCATCCATTCCCATCACTGCAACGATCACGTCGCTTTCCCTGCATACACCGCGCACCTCTGAACTTCTGTCATTTGCCTCCGCCAGATTGGTTGTACGGTCTTTATACAAGTGACATCCAAGAGAATACAGTACGCGTACCTCATCGCCTACATAATCCTGTATCCCTTCCAATACCGTCACGTACCTTGAAGCAGTACCCTCATAATTTCCTTCCAATGCCTTTCTGTTATCTGCATTTGGTCCAATTACACCGATTGTTTTGATTTTGTGTTTATCCAGCGGCAAGGTATGATTTTGATTTTTCAAAAGCACTATCGACTCTGCTGCGGTTTTTGTGTTGAGTTCCCTCATTTCTTTGGAATCTACAACTGTATAGGGAATACTGTCAAAAGGATTCTTTTCCTTTTTGTCAAACACCCCAAGCTTCATACGCGCAGTAAACAAGTTTACCACCGCCTCATTGATACGTGATTCCTCTACCAGCCCGTCTTTTACTGCTTGCGTCAGATACGCAAACAGTTCCCCGCAATTGAGATCACAGCCATTTGCCATTGCCATCGCCGCAGACTCCTGCGCCGTTGAAGTCACACCATGCCATTCATGAAAATCTCTGATTGCACCACAGTCCGAGGTCACATGTCCCTCAAATCCCCATTCTTTTCTCAAAATATCAATCAGCAATTCATGATTTCCACAGCAAGGGACTCCATTTGTCCTGTTGTAAGCTCCCATAACACTTTCTACATGCGCTTCCTGCACACATGCCTGAAATGCGGGAAGATATGTTTCTCTCAAATCCTGTTTGCTCACAACGGCATCAAATTCGTGCCGTACTGCTTCCGGCCCACTATGTACTGCAAAATGCTTGGCGCATGCTGCCGCCTTCAAATAATTCTCATCATGCCCTTGCAGTCCCTTTATATATCGTACTCCCAGGCGGCTTGTTAAATAAGGATCTTCTCCAAATGTCTCATGACCTCTTCCCCATCTTGGGTCCCTGAAAATATTGACATTGGGCGCCCAAAATGTTAGTCCCTTATAAATATCTGTATCTTCGCTGCCCTGCTGCATATTAAATTTTGCCCGCGCTTCTGTTGAAACAGCTTCTCCAACCTCTTCCAGCAAATCCTCATCAAACGACGCTGCCATTCCGATTGCCTGCGGAAAAACAGTAGCTGTGCCTGCACGTGCTACACCATGAAGCGCTTCATTCCACCAATTATATTTTTTTATTCCAAGACGTTCAATCGCTGGTGATTTATGAAGGGTTTGCGCAACCTTTTCTTCGAGTGTCATCTGCGCAACCAAAGCTTTCGCACGCTCGCGATATTCTTTTAATTTTTGTTTATTAGCATTTAATTCCATGAATGTTTCCTCTTTTCCGATATCCGCATGAATCGCCTTAACTTTTATGCAAACGGATTCTCTGTTGGATATGGAAGTGATTTCGGCTGATTATAATTCAAATCCTCCACAGGTACTCCGATATACTTAAATACTTCATACAATGCTTTCCCATAATGTCCAAATGCAACCGCACCATGATGCGGATAATTCTTCTCAATTAACACATGACGATAAAACCGCTGCATTTCCGGAATTGCAAAGACACCAATGCTTCCAAAAGATTTTGTTGCCACAGGAAGCACTTCACCTTGCGCAATATAAGCGCGCAATTTACAGTCCGCTGTAGACTGTAAACGATAGAATGTGATATCTCCCGGAACGATATCTCCTTCAAGCGTACCCTGTGTCACTTCTTCCGGAAGTGTTCTAGCCATAATCATTTGATATTTCATGCTGCAGAAACTAAGTTTCTTTGTGTTAGTATTCCCACAATGAAATCCCATAAATGTATCATTGTGCGTATACTGAAATTTATTCTGAATTGACTCCTGGTACATATCCGCAGGAACGGTATTGTTGATATCAAGCAATGTTACTACATCCTCACTCACACAAGTACCAATAAATTCACTCAGACAGCCATAAATATCAACTTCGCAGGATACAGGTATTCCCATACCTGTAAGACGGCTGTTTACATAGCAGGGAACAAAACCAAACTGTGTCTGGAATGCAGGCCAGCATTTTCCGGCAATTGCAACATATTTGCGATATCCTTTATGAGCGTCTATCCAATCAAGGAGTGTCAATTCATACTGTGCAAGTTTTGGAAGCACTTCCGGCTTCATATTTCCTTCACCAAGCTCCTGCTCCATCTCCTGAACCTTTGCAGGAATTCTCTCATCTCCCTCATGCTTTTTAAACGCTTCAAAAAGATCAAGCTCTGAATTTTCTTCAATTTCTACACCCAGATTATAAAGCTGTTTGATTGGCGCATTGCATGCAAGAAAATTCAACGGTCTTGGGCCAAACGAGATAATCTTCAAATCGGAAAGACCAACAATTGCTCTTGCAATTGGCAGAAATTCATGAATCATGTCCGCACATTCTGCTGCTGTTCCTACTGGATATTCCGGAATATATGCCTTGATATTGCGCAGCTTCAGATTATAGCTTGCATTCAGCATTCCGCAATATGCATCGCCGCGTCCGCCTACAAGGTTATTTTGTGTCTCTTCTGCTGCTGCAATAAACATAGAAGGCCCGTCAAAATGTTTTGCAAGAAGTGTCTCTGAAATCTCAGGCCCAAAATTTCCAAGATATACACAAAGCGCATTGCACCCTGCCTTCTTGATATCCTCAAGCGCCTGAACCATATGTAGTTCACTTTCTACAATACATACAGGACATTCATAAATGTTGTCCATACTATATTTATCCGCATATGCCTGAACCAATGCCTTTCTTCTATTGACAGATAAGCTCTCTGGAAAACAGTCCCGGCTAACAGCTACAATTCCTACTTTTACTTGTGGTAAATTGTTCATTTTGAAATCCTCCTTAATCATTGCAGAAAATAGTGCTCTGCGATATCTTGCTGCTATGCAATTTCGTGCACGTGCACGCTAAATAACTGTCTTTATCATAATTTGTCCTGACACAAAAATCAAGCAGATATTGCAGGATCTTTTATTTTCGTCATAACTTATAAATTATTCTGCATTTTATGTTGAAAGTGACGATTTTCTTTGCTTGCAGGCAATCGCGTATACAAAACGTCTTTTTATATCCGTGCACGTGCAACATTTTGCTTGCTTTTTGTTCTATAAAACTTTATAATAAAAAGCAATCAAATTCACAAGCTACGGGAGGCTTTCTATGGCAACAATCAAAGAAATTGCTGCACTGGCCGGAGTTTCGCGGGGGACTGTGGACAGAGTTCTCAACAACAGAGGATCTGTAAACCCTGCTACTGCCGAGAAAATTAATGAAATTGCAAAAGCACTTGACTATAAACCAAACAAAGCCGGCTTAGTTCTGGCAGCCCAAAAAAAGAAACTAAAATTGGGCGTCATTCTGTTTTCCGCTGACAACCCTTTTTTTGCTGATGTGTTAAAAGGAGTAAACGAAAAAGCGCAGGACTTGGCAGGATATAATTGCACTGTTCTGGTAAAACAGATTCCCATTAATGTAGATGCTCAACTAAGAGCAATTGATGAACTAATGTGCGAAGAAGTGTGTGGAATTGCGCTTGCACCACACAATGATGACCGTATCCGCATTCGCATCAATGAACTTTATCAACAGGGAATTCCCGTGATAACCCTAAATACAGATATCGAAAATTCCAGGCGAATTGCTTATGTAGGAAGCCATTATACCAAGAGCGGCGCTACCGCCGCCGGCCTGTTAAAGCTGATGATGCATGATGAAGTACATATTGGCATTATCACAGGAGCATCTGATATTCTATGCCATACGGAGCGTATCGCCGGATTTACCGAAACCTTAAAACCTTACAGAGATCGTATGCACATTGTCTCTATCGTCGAGACGCATGATGACGAGATCGAAAGCTATGAACAAACGGCTCTCCTTTTGAAAGCGCATCCTGAAATCAATGCGCTCTTTTTTGCTGCTGGCGGTGTATATGGCGGCTGCCGTGCGATTTCCTCCCTTGGTTTAAGCACAAAGCTATGTGCCATTGCCTTTGATAAAGCTGACACGACAGAGCAGTTTCTGCGGGAGGGAATTTTATCCGCAGTCATTTGCCAACAGCCACGCACACAAGGCAAAAAACCTCTTGAACTGCTTTTTGCTTATCTCACATCAGGCGAGCTTCCTGAAAAAGAATACAATTATACAGCTGTGGATATTCGCATCCTAGAAAATATCTAATTGTTTGAGCGTAATAATTCCAGCGGTATACAGCCTCTTATACCTGAATCATGTTCTCAGCCCGCGAAAAATAGCTACTCCTGTGGTATCTGAAACTCTGTCATATTAGAGCGGAACCGAAGCGGCAGCATATTCATTTGAAGGTTTGGATTGATACGTGCTTCTATTGCTATGCTGTCACAAAACTGTTGAAACAGTTTTTGATACATCTGTTCAACTTCAGAATATACAAGCTGTTTTTCATCCAGCTTTTCCCCTTGCAGTAAATACCATTTTTTGTACTTTGCATGAAGTCCAAATATTTGTGTGTTCTCATCATATATCACGAAATTTTCTGCGGGCAGCCTGTCCGCAAAGTGCGGCATCAAAAATGGCAGAATGTGATGTTTGGCATTCATTTTTGCATACAGCATTCCATTTTGAAGTTCAGAAAAACGCAAAAACTGCTTGAAATGACACAGTTCGTTTTCGGAAGACCGCGCGCACTCAAATGTACGATGTACACAGTCTTCTTGCAGCCTGTCTGTAATCTTTTTATCGTGCATGGACAGCCCCATAACAATCGTATGATATACAGCATCCGCTTTGTCTTCATGCCCAGATACCATCGCCATACTCAATCTATGCCATGATTCCGCTCCAAGCTGTTTTGCAATTGTTTGCGTTACCTTTTCTGCTTTTGTATGAACGGTTTCTATTTTGTGATACTCTGTAAAAAATCTGCATTGATCAGGCTCTCTGACAGCAAGATGAATGGCATCATGACTTGCAATCCCTTTGTCTTTTTTGAATTGGTATGCTTCATAAATCCCTGTCAAAATACCTTCCATGCTGTCTTCACAGATGAGTACATGTTCCTCCATCCCCGCCTCCTATTTTTAGTCGCTGCGCGACAGCTCTTAAGTTAAAGCCGCTTCGTCGCATCTGTTCTGAGAGGAACTTTCTTTCGTAAAAACTCTCATTAAAGTTCCTCTCGTGCGCCTTTGCGTCTTTTTTAGTCGCTGCGCGACAGCTCTTAAGTTAAAGCCGCTTCGTCACAGTTCTATTATATTCCAAACAATCCTACATTGTCCTGTGCATCATCAAACAGTGATAACTGTTTATAGGTCATTCCATCCTTATCAAATGGAAGCTTCTCATGCTGCGCCAAAAGATTTCTGGTAATATAATCTTCTTCTACTTTGGTATGATACATCATTTTGCCATTGCAGGTAATGAAATACAATGCGCGCTTTAACACCACGCCAATTTTCTTTAGATTTTCAAAATTCAGCGCACCGCTCTTTCTTGCTTTGCAGATGCGCTGTGCACTTTTTACACCAATTCCCGGCACTCGCAAAAGCATCTGATAATCCGCCTTGTTAATTTCTACTGGAAACTGTTCCAAATGCTGAAGCGCCCAATCGCACTTAGGATCTAACAATACATTAAAATTCTGATGCCTTTCGTTTAGCAGCTCATCGACCTTGAACTGATAAAACCGCAGCAGCCAGTCCGCCTGATAAAGCCTGTGCTCTCGCAAAAGTGGAGAAGCTGTCTGTACAGACGGAAGTGCTTTGTCTTCATTAACCCCTACATATGCCGAATAAAACACTCTCTTGAGTCCAAACTTTTCATATAATCCCTCTGCCACCGACATAATTTGATAATCACTCTCTGGCGTCGCTCCAATAATCATTTGTGTTGACTGCCCTGCTGGTACAAACGACGGTGCATTCCTGTACAGTGCAAGTTCTTGTTTTCCCTGTACAATTCTGTTTTGAATCTGGCGCATGGGTGTCAATATTGTTTTGCGGTGTTTATTGGGTGCAAGTCTCTCTAATCCTTCCGCGGTAGGAAGTTCCAAATTCACACTCATTCTGTCTGTCAAAAATCCAACCTGCTGTATCAGCATTGGATCTGCGCCTGGTATTCCTTTCACATGCACATAACCATGAAAATGGTATTCCTTTCGAAGTTTGTACAATGTTTGATAGAGCAGCTCCATCGTATAGCTCGGATTATTGATAATGCCGGAACTTAGAAATAATCCCTCTATATAATTTCTCTTGTAAAAGTTCATTGTCAACTCACAGATTTCATCCGGCGTAAAAGTAGCCCGCGGCACATCATTGCTTCTGCGGTTTACACAATATTTGCAGTCGTATGCACATTCATTTGACATCAAAATCTTTAAAAGCGAAATACATCTGCCATCTGCGGAAAAGCTGTGGCAGATTCCTGCGGATACGCAGTTTCCCATATCCCGTCCGTTTCCTTTTCTGTCAATTCCTGAACTGGTGCACGCCACGTCATACTTCGCAGCATCTGTCAAAACCGCAAGCTTATCCATAATCGTCTGCGTCACAGCCGTTTTCAACTCTATACTCGTTTTTTCGCTCAATATTTCATTGCGGCACAAATTTGGGGCGATATCATTCATGAAAGTTCTCCTCTTTCCAAAAATTATAGCACCAATTTTCCTTTTTGCATATCCCAATCCAGAAACAAACAAATCTTCGGAAAATCTGTTTGTTTCTATCCTATCACATTTGGTTTTAAATTGCAATCACTTGTTCGAATAATATATAAGTTAACGTAACAGAAAATAGTCTGCAACTTGCAGACTATTTTCTATCCATCATTTTTGCATTTTCAGATTCCAATGTTTCTATTAAGCCATGCCCATCAAAAACAAAATATCTCAAATTCGCCAGATACGTCTTCAAGCGCAGATTCTGTAATTCTTAGTGAAGTGTCTGTAATGATTCCTAACAGCGTCTGATCATAACGTGAAAATGTCATATTGACGATTTCCCCATTTTCTCCGATGACCTCTACAGAAATATCCGGATCATTTCCTCCATACCCCTGACATCCATACTCTACCCTGTCTATAGGGCTGGCCAGCAGCCTGCATTCCTCCACTTTTTTCTTGGCAAGCTCCGCATATATGCCATAGTTCTTCTCCAACGCTGCATCATAGTCGAGAGAAGGACTTGCATCCAATTGCCTTCCATGTGAAATATTAAAAAGTTCTCCTGTCACAGCATCTATCATATAGTTCCATCTTGTACTTTCAGGAGTTTGTTCTTTCTCAAACAGTACATCAGCGGACCAAAAAGCCCGCGGAAAGGTTTCCGTTCCCGCATTATACATCATATAAACATAAGCCCCTTTCAAATCTAGTCCAAAAATATTTTTGAGGTACTGTTCGCCCACCTTTGCTGCCTCTTCCATCGTTAAATCCATTTCTGTTGGAGTCCCTTTGTTGAGACTATCCATACTTACATAATAATTTACTTCTTCATTGCTTTCCTGCTTTGTTTCAGCAACTGGCAGTGGTGCTGCCAGACTGTCCGAAACCTGGTAGCTGGTGGGAACTGTCTCCACCAGTCCGGGTCTTGCTGCCATAACTGTTTCTGTCAATCCATTAAATAGGAAAGTACCTGTGCCGATAATGGCTAATGTTGCTGCGGTTCGTTTTAAAATGTTCATCTGTTTCATAGTGAAACTCCTTTCTTTAAATATGATTGATAACTACAAGATAGCGTCGCTTTGTATCCATAAAATATCAAAGTTATTAACAACTTGTAAAACTTTTCTCATTATTGTTTTGCGAAAAAATCAGCTTTACAAGCGTTCCCTTTCCTGGCTCAGAAACAAATATCAGTTCTGCATGATGAAGCTGTGCAATCTTTTCGCAGATAGAGAGACCAAGCCCTGTTCCGCCCGCGGCGCGGCTGCGTGCCTTATCGGCACGATAAAACGCTTCCTTTATATGCAACAGTGAATTCGCATCCATCCCGATTCCATGATCTTCTACTTCTACTACAATATTGGATTCCTCTAAATACGCCAAAATGCGCACTTCTCCTTCTGGTTTGCTTGCCTTTATTGCATTATCAATCAGATTATTTACCAAAATCAAAAGCTGTTCCATATTTCCCTTGATATGAATATTTTCAGACATACGATAAAACAAACAGATATTCTTTTCCGCTGCCCTTACATGCATTACCTTCTTGGACTGCTCAAAAAGAACAGCTACAGAACAATCCTCCTCTTCAACCGCATCACGCCTAAGCAGCGCCATGTCAAGAAGCTGGTATGCCATATTCTGGAGCCTGTTGCACTCCGACATAATAAACTGTGTACATTCATAACGTTCCTCCTCCTGTATAGATGCCTTTTGGATATACTCTGCATAGCCATAAATTGCCGTCAATGGAATGCGTAATTCGTGCGAAAAATTGTCAATAAACTGTTGTTTCTGCTCTGCAATATCCCGAAGCTGTTGTATCTGCAGTTCTATCTGTTCTGCCATCAGGTTGAAATTGTATGCCACATTTGCAACCTCATCCTTTCCTTGTACCAAAAGCCTGCTTTTATAATTTCCATTCGCAATCTTTGCAGAAGCGCTAGAAATCTGCCTTAATGGACGAAAAATAATCGTCAGAAATTGAAAAAGAAACAACGCCATAATAAACATCACTACAGTTCCTATGAGAAAAAGGATATTTTTCGTATGTCTCCAAGAGGAGATGGTATCATTTAGGTTTCCAATATACATAAGTCCATAATCCTGCAATGGAGCTGGGAATCTGCCATAAACATAAAGAACTGGCAAGGGCTCATTTACCATATAAACAGACCTTCCTTGACTGTTGTCTGCATCTTGTGAAAAAATCACATTATCTTCTAAAAAAATCTCAGAACTTTGATAAATCCATTTGTCAGAAAAGGCCACTGCAAGCCCGTTTTTCTTTCCCTGCAAATATCGGGAATAAGACCGCATCAGCTTATCTATATTTTCTTGTACTGTATCCCCTCGCTGCTCTAGTGCCTGTATATCCTGAATCAAAGAGGACGCGATAACATAATGCTCTGCTAAACATTTATCGCGCGCAGTTGAAAGTTTGTCGTTTAAAATTACAAGAGAAACAACCAGAATCATAGAATTGAGAAATACCAGAAAAAGAATCAGCATCACAAAAAAAGTCCTTTTTTTCATCTCTAAACCTCCAGCCGATACCCTAGCTTGTACACCGTCTTAATATACTCTTCCAAATGCAGTTTATGACGCAGCCTTTGTATATGAACGTCTACTGTACGGGTGCCTCCTTCAAAATCAAATCCCCATACAATATCTAGCAGTTTATCCCTAGAGAGCGCAATATTCCGATTTCTGATTAGCACCTCCAACAATTCATATTCTTTTGGTGTACATTCTACAGGCGTTTCATTGAAAAAAATCTGATGCCTTACAAAATCACATCTCATATTCCCCAATATAAATTCTGTCTCGGTCTTTTTTGTCCTGCGCAGCAGCGCTTCCACCCGCGCTGTCAACTCCAACATCTGAAACGGTTTTGTCAAATAGTCATCTGCTCCCATAGACAACCCTTTCAGCTTATCAGACAATTCACTTTTTGCTGTCAGAAAAATAGTTGGTGTTCCAAAAGCCCTTTCAAGTACCTGATATCCGTCCAGTCCAGGCAGCATGATATCCAATACAATTAAATCAAATTTACCATTTTCCAGCAAATCAACCGCAGATAGTCCATCAAATGCTTGTGTACAATGATGACCTGTAAGATTTAGATTTTTGCGTATCAGCTCGTTGATGGAAAATTCATCCTCCACAATTAGTATATCAGCCATTTTTTATCCACTCCTTCAGCATCTTTATCCTATTTTAAGTATATCTCAAAAATGTTTCTAAGTTGTAAAATGACCTTGAAATTTATTTTATTCTTCATTTTAATCTGGAAAAATATTATCGTTCATCCATGTCTATTCATAAGTTGCCCGTTTATTTAATCCGTTTTGCATGGCTGATCAACTACCAAAAAATCGAGCGCCAGCGCTCGATTTAATACTGCTTCTTTATATAAACACCTGTTTCATAATATGGTGTTCCATATCATCAATACTATAAACATGTTCCAATACTTCAAAGGTTTCTCTCAGATTTCCCCTTGCACTTTTCCAGCCAATACCATCTGTAAACCAGACAAATGTAAACCCATTTATGGTATCTGCTTCCTGCGCCAGCATCTTATAGCTTCTTGCCGTTTCATTCAATTTTGAACCGCCTACACCATAAAAATTGGTTTCAATGGCATAGATTTGTTCGTCTGTACGAATCACAAAATCAAACCTTTTTGCTGCTTTTCCTTGGTTCGACAATGCTGACAAATCAATATCCCATTTTCTTTCTATATCAACCAGATACATTTCCTTAAAATAACTTTTATCCTTGATAAATCCCGCTGCTTTTATGTACTTTTCTACCAAATTTTCCATCAAATGCCCACCGCGGTTCTTTCTCCCATTAGAATCCAACCCCGTCTCTATCCCCAGCACATAATCCACAAGATTATTCACCAAATGATTTGACAGCATATCAAACAATCCTGTTTCTCGCATAAATGTCTTGTATTGCTCGACGCTGTAGTTCATCTTTTTAAAATCATAACAAAAAGCGCCCTCCTCGTCCTGTGCGTAAATCTCTGTTGTACGGACAGCCAGCAATATCGGAATACATGCCAATGTCTCTGGATATTTTTGTACAATCTTTTCAAAGTCTTCCTCAATCGTTTTAGAATGAATCAACGAATTCAGAATATTCAATTCAACCTTTATTTGCGCCACATTATGAACTACCTTGTGAAAATCAATATAATAATCATAACTTGCGATGCTTGTCCGAAATTTCCCAAGCCATTCCTCAAAATTCCTATTTGTCATTTGCCACACTCCAATCTTCTTTTTGCTATCTGTAAATATTCCTCACAATTATCAATCCCCACAAAATATCTGTGCAATCGGTTCGCGACAACTCCTGTCGTCCCTGAACCACAAAATGGATCTAGTACCATTTGCCCTTCTTGTGTTGATGCCAAAATAATTCTTTCCAATAAATATTCCGGCTTTTGTGTTGGATGCTTTCCTTCCTTTTTCTCAGAAGCTTTTGTCAAACCTCCAGTCCAAACGTCTTTCATTTGTTTTCCGCCATTTAATTCTTTCATCGCCTGATAATCAAAAAAATGCCGGGATGTCTTATCATTCTTCTGCGCCCAAAGAATTGTTTCGGTTGAATGCGTGAAACATCGGCATGATAAATTTGGCGGCGGATTCGTTTTCTGCCAGGTTATATTATTGATAATTTTGAACGCTTCCTGTTCTAAAGCCATACCTATTGAATAAATATTGTGATATGTTCCTGATATCCAGATACTTCCGTTTGGCTTTAAAATCCGTCTGCACAATCGAATCCACTTTCTATTAAATTTATGTTTATAATCGATATCCCGTGACCCATCTTTGGGAAGTTTATCCCATGAGCCTTTGTTGACTGACACCATCTTTCCACTTTGACAAGTAATTCCATCATTGCTCAAAAAATACGGCGGATCTGCAAAAATCATGTCCACACTTTCTGCGCTTATTTTTGTCAATATTTTGAGTGCATCCCCCAACACCATGCACGCCTTGTCTGTCTCATAATAAAAAGTCCGTTTTTTCTCAAATATCTGCTCCAATATGTGCTCCTAAACCTGTATCAATAATTGCAAATAATAACTTCTTCCCCAACCCTTTTGGATGCATCTGAATTAATCATTCTTTTCACACTTACAACATCCATTCGATAACCCTTCTCACTGTACAATTCATTGATAAACTCTGTATTGTGGTTTGTCAGCATACAAAAGCATCCCTTTTTTGTCATCTTATCAAACAATGTTGCCAGCCGTTTGTGACTTTCTATATCAAAACCTTCTTTTGTATAAGATTCAAAAGAGGAAGGATTTAAAGGTGCATATGGACTGTCAAAAAAAATAAAGTCACCTGGCTTGGCCTGTTCGCAGGCAGGCTCAAAATCTCCCTCCAAAATTACCACATTTTTCATATAGTTTGACACTGCCATAATGACATCTTTATCACAAGAATTTCCCCGACTGTTATTGTAGGGCACATTAAACAATCCCTTTGTATTTACGCGATATAAACCATTAAAACAATGTTTGTTGATAAATACAAAAAGCGCTGCCAATTCTACATCATACTCTCCTTTTTCCAGCTTTTCATTATAGCGCTCCCGCAAAGAATAGTAATAGGCTTTTCCGTCTTCCCACATCTGAGAATCCAGTTGGCTTATCTGCTCCAAAAATTCTATTGGAACTTCTGCGATTTTTCGATATGCATTTATGAGCGCTTTGTTTACATCATTGATAACTGCAGTGGCAGGAAGCAGCCCAAACAGCACTGCCCCGCCCCCCACAAAAGGTTCATAATATTGATTGTAGCTGCAGGGGATACGTGCTTTAATCTGCGCAAGAAGCTGACGCTTTCCACCTGCCCACTTTATAAAAGGTAATGCTGCCACGTCTGAACTACTCATTACAATTTCTCATCTCTTTTCTCATTTCTCTATAAAACTCACTTTACCATTATAAATACTATGAGCCAAATTGACAAGCAAAAAAACGCCGCCCTTATGGCAGCGCTTCAAAGAGTCCGCTTTTAATCAATTTCCTGTTCCAAATCTCTGAACAATCCACAGTGAAAAAAGTCATCTAATGTAACATTCAGTCCGTCACATATCATTTTTATAGTGACAATTCCCGTATTTTTGCTATTTCCTTTCATAATATTTTTGAGCGTTGATGGTGGCATTCCTGCAACATATGCCAATTGTGATATTTTCATATCTCTTTCATTACATAAATTTTTTATTCTCGTTACTACAGCTTCTTGTGTTTTCAATAATTTTCACCCCAGTACAATTTTGTATCGATCTGACAGTTTCCTTTTTCTTATATTTTTTTCATCTTACATAATTTGTATACACGCTTTAGTCCTTATATGGTCTTTTTGAATAATTTTGTATACAATCTTTTTTAATCAGATCTACATCACTTGTACAGGAGTGAATATACTTATGGTATAAAGTTGTTATTTTTAACTGGTTTTGTCTTTATCTGTGATAGTACTTTTCAATGCTTGAATTTATCAGGTTTGTATAAAGTCAATATTATTGTCTCTGTTTATCCTTGATTCTAAAATTATTTTTGCAAAATTATTGACTTTCCTATCTCTATCTGATAAACTATAAAAGCACATTTTAGTGAATTGCGGAATTGATGGAATTGGCAGACATGCAGGATTTAGGTTCCTGTGCTGAGAGGCGTATGGGTTCGAGTCCCATATTCCGCATCTTACGGCGCGAAATCGAACGATAACGGTTCAGGTTTTGCGCCGTTTTTTGTTAAAAATCGAATTTTTGTTTTTGCGTGACATTTTTTTGATAACGCGTTATAATAAATAAAAACTACATTATTCAAAAGGAGAATCTTCCATGCATGCATTTCAACCATTTCCAATCGAGGAATTGGAATTCAACCCATTTGAAAAAATAGGAAAGGAATGGGCGCTGGTATCAGCCGGTTCAAAGCAAAAAGCAAACACAATGACAGTAAGTTGGGGCGGTGTCGGCGTTCTCTGGGGGAAAAACGTAGTCTTTATTTTCATTCGCGACTCAAGATACACAAAAGAGTTTATTGACAGCGGCGACTTTTTCTCTGTTTCTTTTATGAGCGAGAGCTATAAAAAAGCGCTTAACTACTGCGGTTCCCATTCTGGAAAAAACAAAGATAAAATGGCCGGTGCCGGCCTCACATGGAATTACAAACACGCAATTCCTTTTATTGATGAGGGCAGTTTTATTCTGCTTTGTCAGAAGATGTCCGCCACAAAAATAACAGAAGCCTCTTTTCTTTCCCCTGACATTAAAAAATGGTACACAGATGGAGATCTGCATACCATGTATGTTGGAGAAATCATAGAAGTTCTGGCTAGGTAAAAAATTGAGCGCCAGCGCGCTCAATCTGCAAAAAGCTGCGCTTTTTGTTTCAATGATATGCTATAGCGCACTTTCCTATAACATATACAATTGAGCGCTTTGGCGCTCAATTGTTTTTTATATCGCTGCTGCGATAAATACTGCGATGTTCGCCGCCATATGAAAAATCACAGGAGCACCAAAACACGGCACTTTTTCATAACACAATGCTAACAAAATCCCCATACAAGTGCCATACAAAAACTGTGGCAGGTTGGCATGAAAAATGCCAAACAGCAGCGCTGACAACACAACACAATATGAGAGACTGTAAAAGCGTTTCATACGGTTGTAAATGACACCTCTAAAAACCAACTCCTCCACCATAGGAGAAATCAATCCATACAAAATCAATCCCAACCATAAAGGAACAGAATATTGTATTGTCTCAACCTGCTCATATTTGGCAGAGTCTGCATGAAACACCCCCGTCAAAAATGTAATTACAAAATTAAACGCAAACGCTGAAATAGCTCCAACAAAGGCAACACATACAAAAGCGCCTGGTTTTACCTTTCCGTAACCCCAAAATCCACTTCTCAAAAACCGCAGAAACTGCCGGATTTTCCCAGTATCAATGTCTACTTCACCATAAACAGCCGCTTCTATCAAAAAGTCACTCAGTAAAAAACTTGCAGCAATGATACTTGCAACAGCATTTATTATGGCGTTCATCTGCCTTGCATGATATTCCACCCACTCAGAAATGCCCTGCACTGGAAGGGCTGGAATCAAAACTGCAAGCACAATCATTGCCGCTGTCTTGACAACCATATAAACCAAAAACGGCCTTAAAATATAAGCTGCTTTTTGAAGCGTGGAGGTGCGCTTCTGTGTTGTTTTCAATTTACTCATTCTGTTTTCATGCTCCCTTCACCACACAAAAGCAGTTCCAATGCTTCTACTGTATCAACAATATAGTCTGCCCCTGCCTGTTCCAGCTCATTCCCCTGCGCATATCCAAAAGAGACGCCGATTGCAGTAAGGCCAAACGCCCTTGCGCCCTCTACATCAAATTTTCTATCGCCTACCATTGCGGCTGACTCTTTTGTTCTAGGTTCCAGCCCCAACTGACGCAGTGCTTCTGCTACTACTTCCTCCTTTTTGCTGCGGCTGCCATCCATATTGCTGCCTACTACATAGTCAAAATATTCTCTAATGCCAAAATGTTCCAGAATTTGCTCTACCAGCTCTGTTGGTTTGCTGGATGCAATCAAAAGTTTCTTTCCACGAACATGCAGATTTTTGAGCATTCTGTCAATTCCAGGATAAATTTCATTTTCAAAAATCCCCTTTTCAACAAAACGTTCTCTGTATTTTTCAACTGCCTTTTGCGTCTGTTCAATACTAAAACCATAAAACTCCATAAAGCTGTCCTTGAGCGGCGGACCAATAAAAGGTTCTAGTTTATCTAAATTGGTTTCTTCAATATCAAAGGCTTTCAGAGCATATTGTGCAGACTTTGTTATCCCTTCCTTTGGATCTGTCAGCGTTCCGTCCAAATCAAACAATATATAATCAAACATAAATTTCCTCCTGTAAACAAAATGAATAGAGAATCCTTTCTTTCACTGTTTTTCCCGTAATTTGTTCCAACGCCTTCTGATAATAATCAATCTGCGTCTTATAACGTTCTATCAGCTCCTGCCTGCTGCTCACTTTGTCTGTCTTGTAGTCCGCAAGCACGATTCCATCTTCCTCATAAAAAAATACGTCAATAACGCCTTGTATCAGTACGGTCTCAGATGCAGGATAATTTTCCCGAAACTCATTTGCGCAAATTCCCAGTACAAAAGGCTGTTCCTTGAATAGTTCCTTTCTCTGTCTGGCAGCTATCATTCTTTGTGAAAGGCTGGACTCAAAAAACCGCATAATCTTGCTGGCGCTGACACACAAGAGTTCTTCTTCTGTCACCCTCTTTTCTGCTACCCACTGTCTGCGCTCCTCTTTTATCGCAGCATAAATCCGTTTTCTTGTCTGTTCCTCCTGCATATTCTCTGTATGGAAATTTTCTGAAAAAGATAACAACTCCATAATCTTATGAACTGCCGTTCCGTATTGAATTCCTTGTCTGGCATGTATGGTTTGTTCTGTTTCCTCCGATATCTCCTCCTCAAGAGCAAAGTTTGGCACATAGCTTTCCTTGGGCATCATAATAAGCTGTGCAGATTCTGCATATGCTTCTTCATAGGAAGCTTTTTTCAGCTCTGAAACAGTTGTTTTGACAGTAAGTCCTTCCAGATATTGATGCGGGTATTGATAATGCAGCCGTTCCCCAAGCCGTTTTCCCATATCTGCGTCCGCAAGCTGACCAGACCTTAAAAGCTCCTCCTCAAGCATCATGGATCTTCCCTGTTTTCTCACTTGATTTCCCAGCTTTTCCGATAATTTATCAGCCTCCCGGTATCGTTCAAACCGCAGTGGAATCTCAACATAAGGCAGATTCTGCCTCACAAAGTCAAATCCTCCCTCCTCCAATGCTTCCTGCATACATGGATGGCGTATCAGTGCTGCCAATATCATATCCATATAAGAACCCGATTTCATAATAACAGAATATGGAAGCTTTTTTGCTGATTCCATTGTCAAATACACATTATTGGAAAGCTTTCTTTGGAAATCATTGACAAAGCCTGTTAGAATCAACTTTTCTTTTGCTCTGGTAAACGCCACATACAAAACGCGCAGATCCTCCCCACGGGAATCCTCTTTCATACGCTGCGCCACAATATTTTTGCGCATGGTTTTTCGCTTGAGACGCAAAGTAGGATCAATATAGTCCACACCAATCCCCAGCTCTACATCCATTAAAATACCTTGTCGTATATCCATCTGATTGAACTGTTTGGACAATCCACACACAAAACAAATCGGAAATTCTAGACCCTTGCTCTTGTGAATTGTCATAATACGAACAACATCTGCATTTTCATCAAGAATATTGGCCTCTCCAAAGTCCACCTCCTGCTCTTGGATTGTCTCAAGATAACGGATAAAATGAAACAGTCCATAAAAACTTGTATTCTGAAAAGCACCAGCCTTTTCAAGCAAAAGCGCAAGATTGGCTCTTCTCTGATCACCGCTTGGCAGCGAACCAACATATGCTTCATATCCTGTATCAGAAATTAACTGCTGCAGCAGTTCCTTAATGGGTGTATATGCAACTCTTCTGCGGTACTCAGCAATGATCGACAAAAGCCGCTCAATCTTAGCTGCACACAGATTGTTTTTTGCAATATCTGTATCCTCTGACACAGCAAAATCATCTATTTTGTCATAATATAATTTGATTTGCTCATACAAAAATAACTTTTTGACAGGTTTATTTTCTGCCTGTGCCTGTCTGTCGAGCAAATCTCCTACAGAATATCGAATCCATGTGATTTCCTCTTCTGAAAAATTAAAATAAGGAAGTTTTAGCACACCAAAAAGAGGAATATCCTGCAATGGATTGTCAAGCACCCGAAGAAAATTCACAATGCCTTGAATCTCTAATGTCTCAAAATATCCTGTTCTGCTTGTCACATGTACCGGAATGCCACATTCTGACAAAATTCTACGAAAATCCTCATCCCACCCTGTTGTCGCTCTAAAAAGAAGTACAATGTCTGAATATTTTGCAGGTCTGACTTCTCCTGTAACGGCATCTGTGACCGGAAAACTGCCTACAAGTTCCCGAATACGGTCTGCTACCAAAACCGCCTCTATTTCTTTATCAGAATATTTTTTGTTTTGTGTTTCTACGGTTTCATCGGATAGCAGCGAATCTGGTTCTGCGATCAAAAGCTCTGTTTGATAGATATTTCTATCCAATATCTCATCTGGTTCTGGATAAGATGCACCTACATAAAGCGCCGCCTTGTCATCATATTCTACATTTCCCGCCTTTTTTGACATCAATTGGCTGCATATGAAGTTCGCCGCATCTGTTACCTCCCTGCGGCTTCTAAAATTCACACTCAAGTCAATCCGCACCCTTTTGCTTTCTGGCAGATTTGTTGTGTATGAAGCGTATTTTTCCATAAAAATCTCTGGTCTTGCAAGACGAAACTTGTAAATACTCTGTTTGACATCACCCACCATAAACCGATTGAATCGCCCTTTCTCTTCACCAGAGATACTTTTTAGGAGCAGCTCTTGCACTTCATTGGAATCCTGGTACTCATCAATCATAATTTCTGCAAAATAATCCTGAAGTTCAAGCGCTGTACTGCTTGGCACTATTTTGCCATCTTCATCTTTTTTCAATAAAATCTGCAATGCAAAATGTTCCATATCAGAAAAGTCAATCATATTTTTTTCTCGTTTTGACTTGTCAATCAGTTCCTTGAACGACTGTGTAAGTGATATCAACTCTTCTACCGCTTCTTGGCAGAATGCCATATCGCGCAGCGTATCTTCTACCGAAATCTGAAACAAAAACTTTTTTAGGTCCGCAATATTTTTCTTCACTTCCTCGCGTATCGCTTTTACAGTATCTTTTAGCACAGGGTCCACACCCTCTGTCCTTTTTGCAGAAAGCCTTGTAAAAGCCGAATAGGTAAACAAATCATGCAATTTATCATAATCTGTTGTTTGCTGAAATCGTTTTATCAGCTCGATATCCGCAGTCAAATTCTCATAATACTGAATCGGACCGCCTGCGCCGTTTGCTATTTCTAGCGCTTGAAACAGTCGGTCAAGACATTCTCTCAGAATAGTATTGACATAGGCAAGAGCACCTTGAAACCACTTTTTATCTGGAAGCTCCTCCACTTTTTGTATTTTGTAATCCTCTAATCTGTCTTCTAACCACTGTTCTGGAAACGGATAACTCATTGCGAAATGATACAATCGTAATATTGCATCTTCAATTTTCTTTTCACTTGTTCCGGTACTATAACACTCTACAAAATGCAGAAAACGCTCTGTTGGCTCTGTATGTGCTTCTTCTAAAAGCCTGCTCATCACATCTGCCTCCAGCATTTTTATCTCACTCTCATCCGCTACCCGAAATCCCGGATCCAGTCCAATTTCATTGAAGTTATTTCTTATCACAAAAAGACAAAAGGAATCAATCGTCGTGATCTGCGCATTGTGTATGAGTGATGCCTGTTTCTGCAAATGTTCGTTTTCTGGATTCTCTTCCAGTTTTTTTGCAACTGCCCTACTGATTCGCTCACGCATCTGCGCCGCTGCTGCCGATGTAAACGTTACAATCAAAAGCCGGTCAATATCAACCGGGTGGCTGTCGTCAGTTATCATTTGTATAATGCGCTCAACCAATACCGCTGTTTTGCCGCTTCCGGCTGCTGCGGACACCAAAATATTGCAGTTTCTCGTATCAATAACCCGTTGCTGATCGGGTGTAAAATTCATTGCCACAATTCATTTCCTCCGTCTTTCCCCAAACTTTGTTTGATACGCTCCATCGCAGATTCTTGACTAAGTTCATCCAAATGTCTGACAAGCCCCGCACCGAGTCTTTTGTCAAAACCACAGACACTACTGTAGGCACAATATGTGCAGGCATCTTCGTTCTTCTGCTCATAAGGGGCTAATCCGATATCCCCATCCAAAATAGAGGTACCAAGCTCTTTTATCTTAAAATTTACATAGTCTGAAATGGTGGCAAAATCCTGTTCTGACAGTACAGAAGAAGCCTGTGTGAAGCTGCCGTCCTTTTTCCTTGCTACAGGTATCACAGAAGATTTCAGTTCAAAATCTCTATCAAGAAGGCGCAAAACCTCCTCATCATCACTAACCAATCCTGTCATTTTCAGCTCTTCCAAAATTGCTTCCTCAATCTCGGATATATCTGGCTCCCCTTTTTCGGTCTCTGTCATTGGATCACTGACATGATAATACAACATCGCCGCCGGAATCACATTTTTGTCTGGATTTTTCTTTTTTTGCAGTTCCACAGCGGCATTCATATATACTACCAGCTGAAGCTGCAATCCATAGTATAATGCCGCCAAGTCAAATTTGCGGGTCCCTGACTTATAATCAATAATTTTTACATACAGCTTATCCTCTTTTTTGCAGGTATCCACACGGTCTATCCGGCCGATTAATTCAAGCCGCTCCTCCTCTGAAAGCGCAATGTTCACTGCGTCCAAATCTGACGCCATACTAAAAGACAACTCAAAATTTTCGGGGGTAAAAGAGCCCTTTTGCAATTGATACTGCAATGTCTCAACTGTCCTGTTTAGAATTCGCTGCATTCTTGTTATCATATATTCATTGCGTTTGCTGCTATACAAAATGGTCTCACCATAAGACGCCGCATAATCTTCAAGACATTCCTTTACAAGCCGCTGCCCGATCTCTTTGGGAAAATCAAACCATGTATAGCCTTCGTCAGCCAGCCTGTCCGAAAAATGTTCCAAAACTGCGTGAAATATATTTCCTATATCCACATTTTCAAAATGATATTTATCGCGTTCCTCCAGGCTTAAGCCGTATTGAAGAAAATGCGCATAGGCACAGGAAGCATACTTTTCAAGACGGCTTACACTATTCTTCAAAATCTGTCCATATAAGAGCCTTGCGAGCTGTTTGGGCAGCCGCTTCTCGTCCGCCGCAGACAAATAGGAAAACGCAGCTTTTTTCATCTGTTCCAATATCGGCGCATATTGTTCATTTTTGCCATATGCATCATAGAGCGTGAAAAAAATCCGCTTGTCTGTTCCAATATCATCTGCTGCATAACGTCTCAACAGCTCTATCAAATATGTAAGCGCATCTTCTGGCGAATCCATCTGCTCCTCTATTGGCCGAAGCTGCGGCTGTTCAATCTTGATATCTGGAAACAATCTCGAAACCATATTAATCAAATATGCCGGACGAATGCTCTTTCCCTCATTGTCAACCTTCGCATACGATAAATAGAGAACTTCTGTCGGCTTTGTCATAATCATATACAAATAAAGTCTCTGTATATACATCTGTTGTCTTGGGGTCGGTGCAAGCTCAAACTCTGACTCCTGGAGAAATTCCCGGTCAATGTCTGAAATAATTCCGCCTGTTCCTCCACTTTTGGGTATGATACCATCATTTATACCAATAAAAAACAGGGCTTTGATTTCACAAAGTCTGGTTCGTTCAATATCACCAATTACCACTTTATCCACATTTTGAGGAATGATTCCAACTTTTATCTCGGCAAACCCTGCGTCTAGTATTTCGGCAAACTCCTTTAGCTCTAATTCCTCATCGCCCAAAAGCGCGCAGATCTGCTCCAATAGTTCCATGACAAGCCTGTATATCTGCGCATATTCTGCCGCTTTCACCAAATCATTCTGACTAGCAAACTGTTGTTCATACTCTGACAACTTATCCTCAATGGAGGCATTGATAATAAAGGAATACAATGCTTTTACAAGTGTTCTGCCTGTTGCCTTCTTTATCATTAGCGGTTTCAGCATAGACGTTATTTGTTCTCTCAATGCATTTAATTCATCAAGTCGCGCTGCTTCTTCATCCTGCTTTTTCATCCGCCTCGTAAAACGGTTATTCCACGCCCTCTTGCCGCGGATTCCCATAGTCAGGCAGTAATTTTCCAGCCGATCTGTCTCATCTGGTGTGACTCCTGCCATTCCGCAGCGAAGGAAATGAAAAACTGCCTCATAAGAATATTCCTGAATCACTACAAGCAGAGCGCTTCTGATAAATTCTATAAATGGATTCAGAACAAGCTTGTTCGTCTGATCCAGAAAGTGGGGAATTCCAAATCGTCCAAACATCTCCCGTGCAAGAAATCCATATCGCTGCAAATCCCCTGTCACCACGGCAATATCTCTGTAGCAGTACCCGTTTTCCCGCACAAGCCTTCGTATTTCAAGACATACTTGGCGTAACTCCTCTCTGGCATTGGACGTCTCAAAAATATGAATGCTGTCCTGCGTTCCTTTATAAGCACGATAGGGATACCGAAAAATCTCCCGTTCCAAATGTGAAAGACCAGGGTTATTTTGATATCGGTACACAGTAGAATCCTCTATTATCACATCCTGCTCCCGTTTTACTCCTGCTTCCTTGCAGCGTTTTGTAAGGTCATGAATGGTCTTCTTGCTCAGATGAAACAGCTTTTGTTCTCCATCCAGCATATATGCATCTTCTCTGACATCCATAGTAACCGTCACAATGATTTCCTTTGCCTGCACCATCAATTCCTGTATGACATTGTTCTGAACTGGGGTAAAACCAGTGAAACCATCAAATACAATAACACTCTCTTTCACAATTTTTGACTTTGGAAGCATTTTTCTCAAAATATCAAGCGTCTCCTCAGTTGTAATATACTTTTCGTTGATAAATTTTAAAAAACCGTCATATAAAAGGTTCAAATCCTTTAGTTTGTAGGCAAGTGCCCCCCTTTTCGATGCATACTGACAGAGTTTTTCCACATCTTTTGTACCGATTCCATATTGCATAAACTCTGAAATCGCGGATTTCACTTCACTGATATAACCTGGTTTTCGGATATTTCTTTTCATAACGCCCAGTTGTTCTTCTATCCCCGCTGCCACTCGCCGCAGCACCAAGCTTTTCCCGGTATCATCAAGAACAGGCCGGTCATTTCCCCCTGTCTCCTCAAAGATTCTGTGAGAAATCCGCCCAAAGCTTAAAACATCAATATTCATAATGCCTTTATTGGGATGGCGCTTCACCATCTCAAGCTGTGTCTGCATTGTAAACTGATCTGGCACTACAATCAAATAATTGGTATGGGGATTCTGCAAGGATTCCTCTATAATATGTTCATACAGCATATGACTTTTTCCAGAACCAGACGCCCCTATATAAAATCTAAGACCCATTTCACACCCCTTATGTTAAACTTTTCAAACACCTTTGTAACCAAGTCTTTGCCGTTAATTATAATATATAACTTTAGTCTAGCATAATGAACCCTAAAATGGTAGACTATAAATGATAGAAAGAACTGTAACATTGTATTTCCTGAAACAGTTACAAAAGTAAGAAAATTTCCGAACATACATAAAACATTTAAGGAGGTCTATTATTATGAGCAACACAAGAAGTTATGAGGAGCGTAAGGATATTCCAAAGGAATTTACCTGGGCAGTAGAGGATTTATATGAAAGTGATGCGGCGTGGAAAGCAGATTTGGAAAAAATCAAATCTATGCTGCCGCAAATAGAATCCTATCAAGGAACCTTAAGCAAAAGTGCAGATACGCTGCTTTGTTTCCTAAAACTGCAAGATGAACTCGCCCTACTGCTTGACCGTTTTGCAAACTATTCCATGCGAAAAGCAGACGAGGACACAAGAAATACTACCTATCAGGGATATAAAGACCAGACGACAGGAATCTACGTCGCTGTCACTTCTGCACTATCTTTTGCAGAACCCGAAATCTTAGAAATCCCAGACGCGATTCTCGATGGTTTTTATCAAGAACAGCCCGCACTTTGCACCTATCAAAGATATTTAAACGATATCCGCAGAAAAAAAGCGCATATTCTAAGCAATGCGGAAGAAAAAATTCTTGCTGCAGCAGGCGATCTGGCACAGGCCCCTGATGATATTTTTGGTCTTTTGAACAATGCTGATTTGACCTTCGATTCTGTTACCGATATTGAGGGAAACCGTCTGTCTGTGACACATGCAAGCTTTATTCCACTGCTTCAAAATTATGACAGGAACATCCGAAAAGATGCCTTTGAGTCGCTCTACAAAACCTATGCAAAGCACAAAAACACCTCGGCTGCAATTCTGTCATCACAGATGAAACAGCTAAATTTCTTTGCCAAAATGCGTAAGTATAATAGTCCCCTTGAAGCAGCGCTTGACAACACCAATGTCAATCCAAACGTATATTACAATCTTATTGAAACTGTACATGAAAATATGGAATCCATGTACAAATATATCCGTCTTAGAAAAAAACTTTTGAATGTTGAAGAGTTGCATATGTATGATTTATACGTACCAATGGTATCCAATGCAGAACGAACAATATCCTTTGATGAAACCAAGAACAATATCTGCAAAGCGCTTTCTGTTCTTGGCGATGATTACACTGCACTCCTTGAAGAGGGCTTTTCAAACCGCTGGATAGACGTCTATGAAAACAGCGGAAAGCGAAGTGGCGCTTATTCTTGCGGATGCCGCATTCATCCACTGATACTTCTAAACTACAAAGACAATTTAGACAGTGAATTTACAACTGCCCATGAGATGGGACACGCGCTGCACTCTTATTTATCAAACCAAAACCAGCCTGTGATTGACTCCGACTATGTCATCTTTGTAGCAGAGGTCGCTTCCACCTGCAATGAAGCACTGTTAATGCAGTATTTATTAAAGAAAACAACCGATAAAAAAGAACGGGCATATTTAATCAATTATTTCTTAGAACAATTTCGGACAACGCTCTATCGACAGACGATGTTTGCAGAATTTGAACTGAAAATGAGCCAGATGATACAAAATGGCGAAAGTATCAATGCAGAGACTGCATGTAGTGTTTATCATGATCTGATTGACTTATATTTTGGAAAAGAGATTGTTCATGATACCAAAATTGATTTGGAATGGGCACGAATACCACATTTTTACTATAATTTCTATGTGTATCAATATGCTACTGGATTCTCTGCTGCAATTGCACTCTCACAGAAAATACTTCACGAAGGAGAATCGGCTGTAAGCGCTTACAAAAAGAACTTTTTGAGCGCGGGCTGCTCAAAAGACCCTGTATCAATCTTGAAAGATGCTGGTGTTGACATGTCCACAAAAAAACCAATCGAAGAAGCATTGCAATTATTCGACAGCCTAATCGATGAAATGGAAGCATTGATGCGATAAAACTTCTTTCACAGCAATTGTCAGAAAATAAAGAAAAAAAAAAAAAATGTCAGTGTTTTTAATTTCTTAATAAAAAATTATTGCAATATTTAGTATTGAATA
The DNA here is from genome assembly GCA_910586585.1 of uncultured Lachnospiraceae bacterium. Classification (GTDB taxonomy): domain Bacteria; phylum Bacillota; class Clostridia; order Lachnospirales; family Lachnospiraceae; genus COE1. The sequence continues at coordinate 87,851 of CAJUKA010000005.1, read as the reverse complement.
TTTTATTATAATAATTTATAATGGAAAAAGAAGGCACTTTGTTTCTAAAATAATGTAAAAGTTTTATTTTTACTTAAAGATATATAGCTGCTTCGTAACTTAAAGCCTCCATTTTATTATATCTTTTATAAAACATAAAATGTTGTTTTAAGAACGAAACTGCTGCCAAATGCTATCTGTCAAAATTCCATTATCAGAGGGATACGTCAGATAAGAATTGTTCATTAATAGAAAGGAGACAATATAAAATGAATGAACAAGTCAATATTGAAAAAAAGCTGACTAAATCTTTTTTTAAGATTGCTGCAATCGCAGCAATTGTGTCGCTGTTTACGCTATCTGCTCTTATAGTCATTTCCAACAGATACTCTTATGCATTACACAATTATGGTTTCGCACAGGGTGATATTGGAAAAGCAATGTTTGAATTTGCAGATGTGCGTTCTGCACTTCGAGCAGCTATAGGCTATGATGACCAAGATGTAATCGATAAAGTAGTAAAACAACATAATGAAAAGAAAATTCTTTTTGAAGAGTACTTCAAAATAGTAGAAAATACAATTGTTTCAGAAGATGGAAGAAAAACATATGATGAAATCGAAGCCCTATTGGACGATTATTGGGAGATTGATAATCGGGTTCTTACGCTTGGCGCCTCTACAGACAGAGAACTCTGTAAACAGGCACAGGTAATTGCGATCAATGAACTGGCTGACGCATACAATGAAATTTACACCAAATTGGAGAGTTTATTAACAGTAAAAGTGACAGAAGGTAACCAGCTTGCTTCTTTTCTTTTGGCAACAGACATTATTGTAGCTATAGTTATCGTTATTGCGATTGGTGTGTCTATCACATTGTCAACCAGATTTGGAAAACATATTGCAAAGGGTGTTTCAACACCTTTAAGATCCCTGGGCGAACGCTTAAAAATATTTGCAACAGGAGAACTCACTGCTCCTTTCCCGCAGATTGATACAGGCGATGAGGTGGAATACATTGCAAAAGACGCCTCAGAAATGGCATCAAATTTGAATGTTATTATTCATGATATTGATGAGGTTCTTGGACAAATGGCAAGCGGAAACTACGCAGTCAGATCCAAAAATGTTGACCGATATACGGGTGATTTTGCAAAATTATATAAATCAATGCGTGGTCTGCGCGATCAGATGACGGAAACATTGTTATCTATTGGAGAAGTTTCCAACCAGGTATCAGAAGGTTCTGGAGATTTGGCAAAAGCATCACAAGGTCTTGCAGAAGGCGCAACCGAGCAGACGAATGCTATCATGGAATTACATACAACAATTACCAATATTACCTCTACAATGGAAAAGAGCGCTACAAATGCTGATGAATCCTACGAAAAAGCGCAGCGCTATGCGGATCAGGCCGACAACAGCCGTGAAGAAATGAATACGATGATGGTTGCAATGGATCGAATCAATACTGCTTCTACGAGAATTGGAGATATCATTTCTGAAATTGAATCTATCGCTACACAGACAAATCTTTTGTCGCTGAATGCATCTATCGAGGCTGCAAGAGCTGGCGAATCAGGACGTGGTTTTTCTGTTGTGGCAGATCAAATTCGTGTATTGGCAAATCAAAGTGCCAAAGCTGCAGTGGATACCAGAGAATTAATCGAGGGTTCTATCCGGGAAGTTACAGAAGGAAACCGTGCTGCTGAACATGCTGCCAGTGCTATTGAATCTGTTGTAGATGGAATCAAGCAGATCGCGGATTTCTCGAAAGATCTCAAGAATATGATGGAAGAGCAGACAGATGCTATGCGCAAGGCAGAAAACGGAATCAATATGATTTCCGAAGTGGTACAAAGCAATGCTGCTACAGCCGAGGAAGCGGCCGCAACCAGTCAGCAGTTATTTGCTCAGGCAGATATTCTGAATGGTTTAATAGGACAATTTACATTACGAAAAGATATTTAAAAAAAGCGACAGTGTATTTCAATTCAATACACTGTCGCTTTTTTTATATTTTATGTGCTGTCCTTTTGCACTTTGTTGCCTTATTTTTCTAAATCATCTGCAATTCTTCTTTTAACGGACTTAAATAATACTATATAAAATTCGCTCAATTTATCCGCATCAATTCCTCAACTGTCATTTGTCTGTATTTCCATTGATTCTGTATTTTGGAAAGGAAGTGCTCCAAATCCTCAATTGTCCGAAATACTTCTATCCCATATTGCTGTTCAAGCCATCGGTTTCCAGAAGCATTTTTCACAAGTCTGCTGTCAAAACAAGCAATCGATCGTCCTTGTTTCATTGCATAGCGAACAGTATGCATTGTACCGCTGTCGTACCCGGATTCTATCACTATCACAGCCTCACTGATTCCGCTTTGCAGTCTGTCCCGCTCTATGTACTGATACTTTTGCACCACAGTTTCAGGCAAATATTCACTGAGCAGGCAACCGCCTTTGGATAAAATCCTTGCCGCAAGCCCTGTATTGCATCTTGGTACAATCTGATCCAATCCACATGGCAGAACTGCCACACATTTTCCTGATACTGCCAGTGCACCATCCAAAGCATACGTATCACAGCCTCGCGCTAATCCATTCACTACATTGATATCACTTTTGGCAAGCGCATAGCCCGTTTGATAAGCAAGCAAAGTCCCATTATCTGACACCTGCCGACTGCCAATTACTGCAATATTTCTGTGCTGATTGATTATACCGATACTGCCTGCATAATATATCTTGGATGGCGCATTTGTTATTGTCATCAAACCTTTTGGATATATACTGCTTTCTGCTTCTGCCGTCAACCCTATCATACGAATTCACTACACCATTTCAGAATATTATCAAAGTCAATCTGCAATTTTCCTTCATAGATCTGAATTGGTACTGGGTGCATCAAATCGTGTATTTGTGCGTAAATATCCTTCTCAAAAAAGAATACAAGCAATTGTTTTTTGAATGGGTCAAGAATCCAATACTCACGTACTCCGGCATTTTCATATTTCTCAAGTTTCTTGAAATAATCCTTCCGCTTTGTCTCAGGAGAGATAATCTCAACCACAAAGTCAGGCGCGCCAAATACACGCCCTTTTATAATTTTCTCAGCATCACACAGTATTAAAATATCCGGCTGCACTATCGTCTTTTCATCACCATCAAGCTGTACATCCACAGGCGCTATTGCTGCTTCGTACTTATCGTTATTGTCGATAATATAATTAGCAATCTGTCGATAAATCTCCCCTGCTATCTTTTGATGTACAAAGGCCGGCGATTCCTTTTCATATAAAACACCATCTATTAACTCTACATGTATCCTATCAGGAATCGCAAAATAATCTTCTATGGTATATTCGCCCTGCATCTTTTGGGAAATATTTTGATAGGAATATGCTGCACTGTCACAAACCCTGCTTTCCTCCTGATCCTTTAACACCTGCTCTAACGCCTGCAACGTACTATATCGGGGATGTTCTGTCTCTCCTGAAAAAACTTTCTGAACGGTGCCTAGCGGTATTCCGGAAAGACTCGCAATCTGCGCATAACTATATCCCTTTTCATGCTTTTTTCGTTTCATCTCTTCTACAGTCATTCTTATCTCCTAATTATAGCCGCCGCGCGACAGTTTTAAAGCTAAATTCCCTTTCTTCTCTTTTATTCTATTACTTATTTAACCGTTTGTCAACCGTTTTGTTGCTGTGTATTCCTTTTTACTTCCATATTTTATCCGTTATCGAATCATGTTGCTGTTTTATTTTTTCAGAAAATACATTCTCGCCTCATAGGGACGCAGTTTTGATGGATTACTGATATCCCCATAATTGCAAAGAAGCAGTTCCATAACATCCTTCTGTATCTCATTTGGAAACGCAATTGTCTTTCCATAGAAGTTGCAGACAACAAGAAGCTGAGCGTCTGCATTATCCCTGGTATATGCAAAAATATTTTCATCCTTTTCCAATAACATTTCGAAGCTGCCGTCTACGAACACTGGATATTTCTTGCGGAACTCAACCAGTGTTTTATAACAATGAAAAATAGAATTTTTATCCTCTACCTGTGCCTGTGCGTTGATTTCTTTATAATTTGGATTAATCCTCATCCATGGTTTTCCAGTCGTAAATCCAGCCTGTTCTCCATCGCTCCACTGCATAGGGGTTCTGGCATTATCACGACTCTTAGCATAGATAGAACGCATAATTTCTTCTTTGGCATACCCTTTTTCTATACGTTCCCGATATAAATTCTGTGTCTCAATATCCTGATATTCTTCTATGGTATACTGTACATTTGTCATGCCAAGTTCTTCACCCTGATAGATATAAGGAGTTCCCTGCATTCCATGCAAAAGCATTGCAAGCATCTTTGCTGATTCTACGCGGTATTCTTTATCATTTCCCCAGCGTGAGACAATTCTTGGCAAATCATGATTATTCCAAAACAGGCTGTTCCACCCTTGGTTGTACAATTCTTTTTGCCAGCGCGAAAATACCTCTTTTAATTTCAGGAATGGCAGCGGCGCCAAATCCCATTTTTCTTTTCCTGCAATCTGATCCAAACAAATGTGTTCAAACTGGAACACCATAAACAATTCACTGTTATCTGGATTGCTGTAGAGCTTTGCCAGTTCAGGTGTTGCCCCCCATGCTTCCCCTACTGTGACGAGATCTGCTTTCTGGAATGTTTCTTTGCTTAACTCTCTGAGAAACTCATGAAGCCGTGGCCCATTGTTGGTAATCTCTTTGTCTGGTTCTTTTGCAATCTGATCTATCACATCCAGGCGGAATCCTCCGACACCCTTGCTCGTCCACCAGTTGATCATATCATAGATTTCCTGGCGCAGCTTTGGATTTTCCCAGTTCAAATCTGGCTGTTTCACAGAAAACTGGTGAAAATAATATTGCTGTATTTCTGGAACCCACTCCCATGCAGGGCCTCCAAAAGCAGCCCGCATCTTGTTAGGCAGTTCTCCTTCTACTCCATCGCGCCATACATAATAATCATGGTATGGGTTTTCTTTGCTCTTTTTTGCTTCCTGGAACCAAAAATGCTCATCAGAAGAATGATTCAAAACCAGATCCATAATAATACGAATATGGTGTTTTTCTGCCTCCTGAATCAGCATTTCTACATCACTGATGCTTCCAAACATAGGGTCAATGTCCTGATAATCTGATATATCATACCCATTGTCATCCTGTGGAGATTTGCAGACTGGCGAAAGCCAGATTGCATCAATTCCCAAGTTTTCCAAATAGTCCAGCTTAGATATAATTCCCTGCAAATCTCCGATGCCATCTCCATTGCTGTCTGCAAAGCTGCGCGGATAAATCTGATAAATTACCGCGCTCTTCCACCATTTTTTGTTGTCTGTGTTCTTGTCTGTCATTTTTCAAATGTCCTCCTCATTACTTATTCATGCATATACACCATATCCCAATAGGATAATTCTGGAATCTGAAATATGATGTAGCCGCCCTCCATATCCTGCCCTTTTTCAAATGGCAGCTTGATACTCATACCTTGATTCACAGAAAAAGAAGCCATAAAAACTTGCATAATTTCTTTGTCTGTATAATATTTGATACAAATATCTTTTGCACATATTGGGACTGGCTTATCTCCATTTTCATCGCGCCAGATATTGTCTGTTCCAAGAAGATTAATCAGATGAAGTATTTCATGTTTTTTGTCAGCTCTTGTATAAACCCATATGGTGTTGCTCTGCCCGTTTCTGCTGAATGGATACTTTTCAATCTCTACTTTATTTTTGGTCGTTATCTGCCCGTCTCTGAGCAAATTTTCATACGCCACTGTGAAATCTGCCATCCTTTTCACTGCTTGTTGCAGTACTTCTCCCATAGGAATCCTATCATCTGGATAATATTCCAAATGAAGCATATGATTTCCATTGCCTAGCTCTAACCTTGAACCGCCCGCAGCATAAACTGCCGCATCACACAAAAGTACTCCTGGCTCGTTCATTGTACCAGTACTTTTATAATAATTGATATATGCCTTTACTGCAAGCGATTTTCCTTTTCCGTCCAGAGAAAATCCTCTGCTCTCTTCCATTGTCCGCTCAATCTCTGTCACCAGGGACTGATAGGTATCATATGGGATTCCTTCCCTGTCATTGTCCCACGGCCAAAACTCCGTATATAGCGCGTCCACATGACTCGTATTTACCTGTTCGATTCCCTGTGCGCCCACTGGATTAAAAGACAGATAATGTCTGCCCAGAACTTCCTTTGCAGCATTTAAAAACTGCCGATATGTATCTTTTATCTCATCTATTGGCCTTCCTTGTTCATCCACCCCCAAAGGACCGCCAAGGGCATCTGTGACCTTGCCCCAATCACCTACTGTATCGCCGTGCCACCCATCAAAATCCAGTACATCAAAAATATGGTTTTGCTCTCTGAAAATATGGTGCTGCCAATCAGAGTTCAACGGATTCATAATATACAAACTGCCATTTCCTGACGGAGAAAACCCCATATGAAAAATAAACGCTCCTTCTCCTTTATCATTTTCGGGTGCCAGATAAACCTGCCAGCTAGAAGCCTGTGTGCCATTATTGTCTTTGTCTTTCACAAAGCTGTCTGTACCTGCATAAATCATATTATATGCCATATTTATCATATTCCTGTCATGTGCATCGTTTAGATAGTCCCTAAGTGTTTCCCCATATATCTTTCGTCCTGCCCAGTCTTCCCAATCACCAAGAGATTCTTTTTTTGCCTGCGGAGGCAATGGCTCATGGTGCAGCGCATGCCAATCATAATATTCAATTACATTGATGTGATATCTGTTCATCTGTGCGATTTTCTTTGTAGTCTCTTCCTCCTTGCCATAGTCGCACAAATATCCGTATCGTGGAAATTTCAACCAGTCTGAAGATACATCTACACCAATTGTATCCTGGGCAACTACCATTCCACGATTGTCAGTTAATTCTATGCAGAGCAAATAGCCCTGATAATTCTGCATTGGCGCCTGCCATTCTATAGACATTGTTTTGCTCTCGTGGGCCTCCAAAGCAAGTGCATAATTTATAGTATCTATCACCTGATGCAAATGAACTGCCTGCAGTTTCAGTAAACCGTCTGCTATTTTCTCATGACTATTGTTTCTAATGGATATATTTATTGTCACTAGATCCCCTGGCGTATATCGTGCCTTGTCTGTTTCTTTTATATTAATGTCTGCTATATTTGATTTCTTCATCTTATTTGATTTCTCCTATTTATAGTCGCTGCGCGATTTTATCTTGACATTTCTTAGTTGAACTATTCTTTCACAGATCCCATTACAATACCAGTTATTAAGTATTTTTGTAAGATTGGATAAATCATCAAAAGCGGGATGACTGCAACAACTATCTTAGCTGCGTTCAGATTACGATTGGACAGTTCTGTTATATTTTCCAACGCATTGCTTGTTGCCCCGTTTTTGAGTAATTCCTGAATATCTACATTTAAAGACTGAATATATGTCATAATTGGATAGTTTTCGGTCTTCTGCATATAGATCAACCCACTAAAAAAATCATTCCAGCTTCCTACAATACTAAATAACGATATCGTTGCAAGACATGGCTTTGCACATGGCACCATGATGCGAAGCAGAATCTGAATAGGATTTGCCCCGTCCATCAATGCCGCCTCTTCCAATGACTTTGGAATCCCCAAAAAGAAGTTCATCAAAAGAATGACATTAAAAATTGGGAGCGCTCCTGGCAGTACCAAGGACCATATAGAATTTAACATTCCCAGATTTCTAACCAAAATATAGGTTGGTATCATTCCCCCATTAAACAGCATCGCAAAAATCAAAAGATTCATATACAAATTTCTAGCTCGAAATTCTCTTTTGTCCTTTGTCATTGCATACGCCATTGGAACTGTAACAGCCAGATTCAGCGCCAAACTAAGAATAACCCTTATAACAGAAATCATAAAAGAACGCCAAAACTGCCCGTCTGATAAAATTTTATTGTAAGCGGTCAATGTAAAATCTACGGGAAGCACTCCGACCCGGTTTGCAGATACTGCTGCGCTTCCACTCAGAGAAATTGCCAAAATATTGAGCAGTGGAAGCAGACAGCTTAATCCCAGTAAGAGAACAATTACATATATTATTGTAATCCGAACTCTGGAATGAAAACTTTTATTCTCTACCATATTGATAACCATACCTTTCCTAGAGCCTGTTTGAACTTATTTTCATGAAGATTCTGTACCCCTAAAAAATCTTTTGTTCTGTCAACTTTTTTGTCAGAGCATTTGCTGACAAAAGAAGCACCATTCCAACAATGGAACGACATAACCCAACTGCTGCACCAAAACTGTATTGTCTTCCAACCAAACCAATTCTGTATACATATGTATCTAGCACATCTCCTGTTTCATACACAAGCGGCGAATACAAGTTATAGATCTGATCAAATCCAGCGCTCAAGATACTTGTCAAATTTGTTGCAGTCATCAGCAAAATAATCGGAAGCATACCAGGAAGGGTTACATTCCATATCCGTTTCCACCAGGAAGCGCCATCCATAGTAGCCGCCTCATGAAGGCCGGGATCAATCGCTGTAATTGCTGCAAGATATACTACTGAACTGTATCCAAACTCTTTCCATACATCTGTTCCAATAATTAAACCTGGAAAAATCTTGCTGCTTCCAAGGAAGTTTATTGTCCCAAATCCCATTGAACCCAAAAAATGATTCACAAAACCATCTAAACCAAACAAATTTGTTACAACCGACGCCAAAACAACCCATGATAAGAAATGTGGAAGATAAACAATTGTTTGTATTGTCTTTTTCATAAACTTCGTTCGTATTTCATTCAACAATATTGCAAATGCTATCGCTATCACCATTCCAATAATCATTTTTCCCATTGCGATCACAACTGTGTTGCGTATTATCTTCCCTATATCAGGTAACTGAAACATATAGGTAAAATGTTTCAATCCGACAAATTCTGATCGAAACAGTCCTTTTGCTGGAACAAAATCCTGAAAAGCCATCAAGATACCAACCATTGGTATGTAACTAAATAAAATCAGGAAAAACAAACCTGGAAATACCATCAAATGATACGATAATTCTGAACGCCTTCTGACTTTTTTATTCTTTTCTCTGTGCATAAAAATCCCCCGTTTTTCTCATTGAAAGTCTCTGTTTCTTCACTCTTTATTTCTGAAAATTACAGCCATGCCTTGTATGGGCGTGGCTGTAATTTTTCCTATTGCAATTGTTCTGAAATTTCCTGTATAATCTGGGTTCCTCCCTGTTGCTTCCAGTCAGATGTAAACTGTTCAAATCCACTCTCGACATCCAATTCTCCCGTTACAATCTTGATAAAAGTCTCTTCTTCTAGCTTTTCCAGATTTGCCCAGTTTGTCTCCATTGTAGGTGTCGTCTCTGGATAAATCGGTGTCAGCCAGTCAATACGGTCATTTTCCACCAAGGTTTGAAACAACTCCAATCCCTTTAATCTCGAATGATACTTCGACCATCCTGTAACATCACTGTCTCCATCGAGATATCCCTGAATCACTGGGACATTGGAACGCTGTTCCGCGGTTCTCACCTGCTCTAATGTGATTTCTCCATTCAAACATTTTTCTAGTTCAGAATAATCATCAAACAAAGATGTACAAGAGTTAATCTCAATATTGAAAGGTCTGCTAGAACCATCAACCGCATTTTGAACATAATTTGCTACTTCTGGATATTTTTCAAGCAGTTCTGGGGAATTGGCTAGTTCATCATAAAACAGATTTGCTATCTGTATCGCTATTTCAGGATGCTCAAACTTTTTACTTACAACAATATATCCAGTTGTCGCATTGCTGTGCTTGCAGTTTACAGATCCATCTTCACCCTCCAAAATATAAGCGTTAAATGTTGCTTTATTATTCAATGCATATACATTGCTTAACAGCCAGTCAGGAATATGCCAACATCCAAAAGCAATACCGCATTGTCCATTTGCCATCAAAGCAGTGATATCATCCCATGTCCTAGTGCCAACCTGCGGATCTAAAATTCCCTCCTGGAACCACTTTGCTGCAATAGCAAGTGACTGCTTCATTTCCTCTGTAGTGGAACCATACATAATCTCTCCATCTTTTTCCAGCCATGTTTTGGGATAAGCTCCCATAGAATAAGCCACTGCATTTAAACTATATGTGTCGTCTGGTGAACCGCCTGTCAGGTATGGTGCCAGTGCAATTCCAACCATATTTTCGGCATTCTCTGGATTTTGATCCCGGAATGCAATCGCTATGCTTTCAAGTTCTTCTCTCTTGATACAGCCATCTCCATCTTCGTCCACCTGAATTGCAAGCTGCTCCATCCAATCACTTCTAACCCATACAATCCCTGGACTAGTATCTACATTCGTGCCTGGCAAAGCCACCATTTTTCCATCAATTGTAACATTTTCAATTGCACGGCCTTCAAAGGAATCATAAAGTTTTTTGAGATAATCACTTGCGTATTCCTCATAAACACCTGTCAAGTCTGCTATCAAATCGTTTTCGTACAGCTCTTTCAATTCATCCAGGCTTCCAACTTTCATCATATCTGGAATATCTCCTGCTGACAGTGCCAGAGAAACTTGCCTGTCATAATCATCGCCTGTAGCCTCAAACGTATCCACAATATCAATGTTCAATTCCTGCTCTGCCATTCTGGTATATGCATTGTCCTCATAGGTATCTCCATCTGGAAATGTGACATTTTGTAGTGTCTGACGTCCTATTGAAACGGTGATGGGCCCAGCCGTATTGCTTGTATCAGACGATGTACCCGAAGGTGTTTCAGAAGACGCACAGCCAGCCACCGATACAATAAGCGAAACCGTCATTGTGATTCCTAATATTTGATGTAAAAAACTTTTTTTCATATTGTTATCCTTCCCCAGGTTTTCCTGAATAAATGGTCATACTAAAGTGTTCCTTGTTTTCAACGTTGATATATTTAGTATATCCTTTGACAGATTCCCAAGTAAATATAACAATTTTCACATTCATATTACATTTTACAGTTCTTGTTTTCCGCTAATTGTACCAAAAAATTTATTATGATATACTACCTTCAGTTACAGAAATATGAAAGAATGAATAAAAAACAAAGAAACTTCGAGAATGCATTGGATGGGAAAGGAGAATACAAACGCCATGTATACACTACTGATTGCCGATGACGAAGCGCATGAACGGGACCTTATTCGCTTTTTGTTGAGAGATAGCAAACATATTCTCCATATTCTGGAAGCACAAAATGGACGTGATGCTTTCGAACAACTCTCAAACAATCATGTAGATATCTTATTATGTGATATTGAAATGCCTTTTCTAAATGGCATCGAGCTTGCTAAAAAAGTCAAAGAACAGAACCCTGATATTGAAATTTTATTTTTTAGCGGATATGATGATTTTGTGTATGTCAAAGCCGCACTGTCTCTAAAGGCAGTAAGCTATATCTTAAAACCAGTTGACCCAACCGAATTTGATAAATTGCTGACAGAAATTATCAGCCGCCTTGATTCCAAAAAAATTGAATTTGCCAAATCGGATCAATATATCGAAGCTCATTTTCATGATACAATACCTGAAATTGCAGCAAAAGAAATCAATCATCCATCTATTGATACTGCCACCAGCCTTGCTTTGCAAAATATTGAATCAGCGGTCAAAATGCGGCAGGCGGAACAGCTTTCCATGCAGGTTCATACCTTGCTTAACAGTTATGCGCAGCTTCCGAATTTATCGCATATTTATATTCGTTATATATGTACGTCTCTATTAAAAATCCTCCTTGCGGCAATTCCAAAACAAATGGATGATGTACTTCAGGAAGCGGCTGGAGAAATCTATCGTTTCCGTCGTTTTTCTGATATTGTCGAATTAATTGAGCATTACTTGTCTCTTGTTGTCAATACCTTCAATCAGGAACAAAATGCTTCAAATTATGCCATCTTTCAGGTCGAACAATATATTCGTGAACACTACCATGAAGAGCTGACTTTAAATTCTCTTGCAGACTTGGTATACCTAAATCCAAACTATCTCAGCAACATCTTTGCGCAAGCAACCGGCTGCACTTTGAGCAAATATATCAAGCAGATCCGAATGGAAAAGGCACAGGAGCTCTTATTAAATACAAATATGAAAGTAACGGATATCAGCCAATCTGTAGGTTATCCCAACACCTCCTATTTTTGCAAAAGCTTTCAGAAATTATATGGAACGACACCGGAACGGTTCCGACAAGGAAGCAAACAATGAAAGGACGTATATGAAACAAAAGGTTAAACAGCAATTTCTCAATTTAAAATTTCAAAATAAAATTATTGGAATCAGTCTGGTTATCGGACTAATTCCAATCGTACTTTTGGGATTCTTTTCCTATAGCAAAGTGTACTCTCTGCTTATCGAGCGGGAAGAAACCGCTCTGCGTGAAACACTTCATCGGGAAGTTATGCAGCTAGAATACAAGCTAAATTCGTATCTTACGACAATGAATCTCATAGTCTGGAACGAAAATATTCGCCTCGCCCTTGCGAAAGACTATACTTCGAACTATGAAATGTATCTAACCTACCGCGACACCATTGACCCCTTATTTCTGACAACCCGTTCTCTCAACAGTGATATCACATCCATCACAATTTATACCGATGCACATATCTACCCTCATGACAATACACTGCGTCCGTTGACAGAGGCGCAGAATAAACAATGGTACGAAAAAGTCTGCCAGACGACAGTACCTTTTTTCTGCATCTCAGAAAACGGCAAGACTTTGAATTTAATCTGCCAAATGTATTATCATTATGTACCATATACCAATATTATCTGTATGTCTATCGATCTGAATTCTGCATTGGCTGCTGCTGAAAGCCTATTTGAAAGCAACTATGGATTTGTACTGCTAAATGATTCGAAAGAAACCATCTATCAGTATACCGAACTGATAAATACAGATACGATTGCTGCCTCTCGTGATCTCTGGACAGATAAACTGCCTGGTTATATTACCAAAACAGAAACCCTAACGCCTTCTGGCTGGACTGCTTTGCTCTACCGTCCAGTTCGTACTGTTACCGCGGCTGCCAACAATATTACCTATATTGCCCTATGTATGGTATTTATGTGTATTCTTTTAATCCTTTTTGTCAGTTCCAAACTCTCAAAAGTTATTGTTTCCCCGATTATACAGCTTTCTGCAAATATGGAACAAGTTGAACAGGGAAACTACGCGCTTTCTGTTTCCTCTGAAAGCACCGATGAAGTTGGTCAGTTGATTACCTCTTTTCAAAAAATGGTTCATACCTTGAACAATCTGGTAAATGAAGTCCTTCTGTCCAAAATACGGCAGCAAAAATATGAGATTGAAATTCTCCAATCTCAAATCAACCCTCATTTTTTGTACAATAGTTTGTCGCTTATAAACAGCAAGGCAATTATGTCTGGCCAGCATGATATCAGCCAAATGGCCCGGCTGCTCTCAACCTTTTACAGGACAATGTTAAACAAAGGACAGCCGATTACAACGATTGGCTCCGAACTCGAAAATACAAAATCCTATATCTCTATCCAGCAGATGATGCATGCGCAGTCGTTTGATGTTGTTTATGATATAGACAGTCAGGTTTTAGCGTATCCAATACCAAGCCTGCTGCTTCAGCCTCTTGCAGAAAATGCAATCATTCATGGCTTAGATCAGCGTGAACTTCCGAGCCCTGCAATTTTATCATTCTCCTGCGGTCAGGAAAAAGAAGATATTATATTTAAAATCATGGATAATGGCTGTGGAATGTCCGAAGAAGAATGTGAAAAAATCCTTACCAAAGACAGCAAGGGATATGGTGTGAAAAATGTACATCAAAGAATACAGCTTTATTATGGCTCAGAATATGGTCTTACTTATCATAGTACAAAGAATATGGGAACCTATGTCATTCTGCGCATACGCAAAAATATTCAAAATCAAGAAATCACATCGGAAAATCTCCTATTTTAACATTTACCGCGCAGCTCCATACAGGGGACCGCGCGGCAAGTAAGAAAAATCTTCTTTAATTAATCCTAATTTTTGTTCTTATCAGGGATTTTATTCTGGAAGTTCCTTCACCATGGCAATTGCCTGTTCTATAATATTTTGAAAAGATTCCATAAGTACACCTTTTTTGCTGTCATCAATATCCATTTTGTGTATAATATCGCCATAAACTCCCGCTGCTGCCGCAAGAGAATCCTCAACTTTTTTGACATAGGTGCGGTTTCTCTCAACAGCATTTGCAATTTCTAGCTGAACATCTGCTGTTCCTGAAACACTTTTTTTAATATCATTAAAATATCTGCTGGTTTCATCCATACTTTTGATATTGCCAATCAATGCCTCGTCAGACGATAACATAAACCGATTCAGTTCACTGCTTTTTTTCTCTACCTCTAAAATATTGGCATGGATACCTTCAACCATATCCTGGCTCATTTTTGCAAGCTTACCAACTTCTTCCGCGACAACAGAAAAGCCTTTTCCATGCTCTCCTGCCCTTGCCGCCTCAATACTTGCATTGAGCGCTAAAAGATCTGTCTGGTCTGCAACTTCACTGATTCCTAATAAACTGTTTCTTATGCTGTTGAGTGCATTCTGCAGCAGCTCAAAAGTCTGAAATACATTCTTAAAGTTCTCCTCCACAGAATTTGACTCCTGCTTCAGCCGCTGCATATGCCCTTGTGCCTCCGAAACAGAGCGTGCTACTTCCATTTCTACATCATGAAACTTTTCTGCTGCTGTTGTGATTTCCAAAAAACCATCATCTAACGCATTAACTTCATTCTGAAGCCCCACAATATCTGTTTGCAGACCATATAGCTGATCAGTTGCATATCGCATCTTTTGCGTTGTCAAAAAAACATCCTCTGCCAATTCATTCACTGTCCTGTAAGCGCTTGTCAATGCATAATCCAATGGATATTTATCAAAAGTTTTTGTTTCTGACAACGCCTCCAACTCTTTTTTTGTTTGATTTTTTCCAAATAATTTCAGCACACTTATTCCCCCTACTCAAATGCCAGACAGCACATTGTCTGATTTACGAACTGTGTATTGTAGTGCTCACCGACACCAACCATACCCGCATGGGAAAAGCTGTGGCTCATCTCTGCAAGATAGGTATCCCAATAGTGATCCTCATTGAACATGATATAACGAAACAAGCAATTGACAGAAAGTACCGCAGATGCATTCGTCAAATCCTTTTTAATATTGCAAATCGTATCCTGAACCACTGCGCGATAATCGTCTATATGTAATATTGTAAGAAAATCCATCTTGTTCGCAGGCCGAAAGGTTATCATGCTTCCGTCCGCCTCAACGCCCTTTATAGAAACAATGTATGTGTCAGAATCACAAACATGCCCAAATGGATTTTTAAATGTTTGTGTTGTTATTTTATCCCGATTTATGCCCAATTCAGAAGTATACACTTTCTCAGCAGACATGTTTTCCAAGGTACGAATCTTGTAATTTTTGGGGTCTGCATCTGTCACCATAAACTGTTTCTTTGTGCCCTGTGGATGCACATAGATATTTTCTTTATACGATTTTATCTTTCCTTTTAGGTTTTTAAAAATAAAAAAGGCACACGCATCTGTATAGACCTTTCCATTGCAGGCAACTGCTGCTGAGTTGCTTGTTCCGCCTGCAAGGTCATATCCTGCGCGGCAAAGAAAGTTTGACAGCGTTGTGACGGCACGCACATCTGCACCCGCAGAGCAGATATCAAAGCATGCAGTACTGCCACGCTCACCTCCTACTGCTTTTACGGCATCCTCAAGACGTTTGATATATTTCATTGGCATCACCGATGCCTGTTCTAAAACATTCGCAACCACTTTAATATGATCGCTCATCGCAATCACTGTAATGCCTGAATCAAAAAACTGCTTGTCAATATATGCCTGACCAACACCTCCAATAGAAGGCACCCCAGGAAACCGCTTCTCAATTTCTCTAGCAGTATCCTCCAGCATATCTTCACTCGCAACTGTAAAAAACAACGCCTCTGGAGACTTCACATTTTTTAATGCCTCCGATGCATCACCATTCTTGCTGCTGCCGTATATTACTTTCATATCCATATCCTCCGTTTTTGTCCATGGGGTTATTTGTCACGCCTGAACCGTCTTTGACCTTCCTGTTCTTCTCTGCCAATCGCAAATCCCTGCGCATTGTTACGAAGTTTCTCCCGCTGCTGCCGCTCGATTGCAAGATGAATTTCTTTCTCGCAACCCTGACAATATCTCCCAGTGCGGATTTCCTGCCCACATCCTTCACAATACAAAAACGATTTTACACCCTTGGCAATTTCAAAACGTGACTCCTTTAGCATCTCACGGATAGCAACTCTGCTCACACCAATGTTTTTTTCAATATCCACCGCAGATGCCCCTGGATTTTTTTCAATATAATTTCGCGTCTTTCCGTAATTATCATAATCCTTCTCTCTGCACTTCTCACAGTAATATTCTCCCAACCCTTTGTACACCAATACGCCGCCGCAGTTTTTACATACTGTTGGCACATTATAAATCTGTACATATTGAATTAAATTTGAATCCATACACATCCCTCTCTTACTCCATGCAAATTATCCGTTTGAACAGTTTTCTTTTCCTGCTCTGTTTTGACATAACCTGACAAATATAGGATTAGTATTATTATATCATAAGACTTCTCTTTTTCATACTATTTTTGTAAAGTCTATTCATTCAGAACCAAAAATCAAAATCCCCTTTGTATATCAATGACATGTTTGATGTACAAAAGGGATTCATGCAGCAGCATATTTAATTTTAAATGAGCGCTTCTTTTAATAACTGATTGACTATCACAGGGTCTGCTTTGCCCTTCATTGCTTTCATTGTCTGACCGACCAAAAAACCAATCGCTTTTTCTTTGCCGCCCTGATAATCTGCTACTGACTGCGGATTTGATGCGATAACTTCTGCGATCGCTTTTCTGAGCGCCTCCTCATCATTTACAGTCTTTAGTCCTTTTTCTTCTGCATATTTTTCAGGGTCAATATTCTCGTCAAACATTACTGCAAAAATTTCTTTTGCCACTGTTGAATTGACAGCCTTGCTGTCTGTCAGCCGAATCAAACCCGCCAGATTCTGGGGCGAAAGCAAAAGGTCTTTGGCATCCATATTTTTCTCTTTTAAAAGCCGCAGTGTCTCTCCCATAATCCAGTTTGAAACTTTTTTTGGCTGACCGCACAGTGCGGTTGTCTCTTCAAACAAATCTGCTAAATGTTTGGAATCTGTGATAATACCAATATCATACTCTGGAATATCATACTCCGCTTTGTAGCGCTCCATTTTTTCCTCACGAAATTCCGGCTGGCTGGCTTTGAGTTCTTCTAGCCACGCGTCGCTGATAGATATCGGCACTAAATCAGGATCTGGAAAATATCGATAGTCCTGTGCATCTTCCTTGGAACGCATCGCATACGAATATTCTTTTGCGTCATCCCAACGCCTTGTTTCCTGCACTACCTGCTGTCCCGATTCTAACAGTTCAATCTGTCGCTCCCGTTCATTTTCAATTGCGTGTGTAATGGCACGAAATGAGTTTAAATTTTTCATCTCTGTCCTAGTACCAAACTGATCAGAACCAGCTTCCCGCACGGAAATGTTTACATCTGCACGCATAGAACCCTCGTTCAATTTGCAGTCAGAAGCTCCTAAATACTGAATAATCATACGAAGCTTTTCCAGATAAGCAATCACTTCTTCAGCACTGCGCATATCTGGTTTGGATACAATTTCAATAAGTGGTACTCCTGATCGGTTATAATCCACAAGGGAACAATCTTCCCAATCGTCATGAATCAATTTCCCAGCATCTTCTTCCATATGAATTTCATGAATTCCAATGGTTTTCTTACCTTCTGGAACTTCAATCTCCACGTTCCCATCTTTGCATATAGGAAGATAGAGCTGACTGATTTGATAATTTTGCGGATTGTCTGGATAAAAATAATTTTTTCTGTCAAATTTGCAGTACTGCGTAATTGTGCAGTTTGTTGCAAGGCCAACTGCCACCGCATACTGAACTACCTGTTTGTTCAGTACAGGCAGTGTTCCAGGCATTCCCGTACAGACAGGACATGTGTGGGAATTGGGCGCTCCTCCAAAAGCTGTGGAACATCCACAAAATATTTTTGTCTTTGTTGCAAGCTCAACATGAACTTCTAAACCGATGACGGTCTCATATTGTTTTGTCATCTGCCTTCTCACTCCTTTCCCTTATCCTGCATCGTTCATATGCATATGCTGTCTGTAATAACTTCTTTTCCTGAAAGCGGTCTGCGATTAACTGCAGCCCTATTGGCAAACCCTTAGAATCCTCTCCACATGGAACAGAAATCGCCGGAAGGCCTGCAAGGTTCACAGAGATTGTATAGATGTCCCCCAAATACATTTTTATAGGATCCGACAAGCTCTCTCCAAGCTTTGGAGCTGTTGTCGGGGCTACAGGCCCCAAAATCAAATCGTATTTTGCAAATGCCTGATCAAACGCATTTTTTATCATCGCCTTTACTTTCAGCGCCTTCAAATAATAAGCATCATAATAACCAGAACTTAATACAAAGGAACCCAGCATAATTCTTCGTTTCACTTCTGGACCAAAGCCTTCTGAGCGCGTTTTTTTGTACATATTGTGCAGCCCTTCATATTCCTTGGTGCGGTATCCATATTTGATTCCATCAAAGCGTTCCAAATTGGAGCTTGCTTCAGCAGCCGCAATGGTATAATATGCCGGAATGGCATACTCCACAAGGCTTAAATCAAACGTTTCCACAATCGCACCTTTTTCTTCAAGCTTCTTTGCGGCTGCAAGCACAGACTTCTTAACCTCTTCATCAAGTCCGTCTCCCAAATAATCCCGTGGAATTCCTATTTTCATACCCCTTACATCATCCACCAGCGCTGTCGTAAAATTGGTGTCCTTTCTGTTGACAGAGGTCGAATCCTTATTGTCATAGGCGGCAATCAATTCTAAAACGGCAGCGCAGTCTGTTACATTTTTTGTTATCGGACCTATCTGATCCAAAGAAGAACCATATGCAATCAATCCATACCGTGAAACTGTACCATATGTTGGTTTCATCCCCACTACACCGCAGAAAGAAGCTGGCTGCCTGATGGATCCTCCTGTATCTGAACCTAGCGCAAAATGACATTCTCCATTGGCTACTGCGGCTGCAGAGCCGCCTGACGAACCGCCCGGTACATGCTCTTTGTTCCATGGATTTTTTGTCACGCCATATGCGGAAATTTCTGTTGTTGAACCCATGGCAAACTCGTCCATATTGGTTTTTCCGATAATCACTGCCCCTGCTTTTTGAAGCCTGCATACTGCTTCTGCCGAAAATGTGGGAATAAAATTTTCCAGTATCTTTGAAGCACAGGTTGTTTTCATTCCTTCCGTGCACAGATTATCCTTAATCGCTACAGGAACCCCTGCAAGCGCTCCTGTAAGCGCCCCTGTTTCTATTTTTTTCTGAACCAGCGCGGCCGCGGCAAGAGCAGCTTCTTTGTCAATGGTTAGATAGGCATGAATGGTTTGTTCCTGTTCTTCAATCCTTGCAAGTACTGCCTCCATTGCTTCTATGGCAGTAACTTTTCCTTCTTTTATCGCTGTGCCAAGCGCTACAGCGCTGTATGATAAAATATCCATATCTCTCCTCATTTCTATCCAAATGTTTTTGGTACCGCAAACATATTATCCTTTTGGTCTGGTGCATTTTTTAGAGTTTTCTCATGCTCATCTCCATTTGTCACCACATCCTCACGAAATACATTTTGTACTGGAAATACATGTGACATCGGTTCGATTCCATCTGTGTCAAGTTCTCCCAATTTATCAATATAATCCAACATTCGACCCATATCGTTTTTGGCCTGCTCTTTTTCTTCATCTGAAAGTTCTAACTTAGCAAGAATCCCCACATATTCGATTGTCTCATCGGTAATTGTATTTGTCATTTCTATATTCATGCTCCTTTCAAAATCTGCGTGATTATTCTGCGATAATTCCTATTTTTATTATTAATATAAAGTTTATTGCCTGATTTTAATATGCACTTCCCGTAGCTGCTGCTCTGTGACATCATTTGGCGCGCCGCACATCAGATCTTGTGCTGAACTGTTCATTGGAAATGCAATCACTTCTCTGATATTTTCTTCATTCTTTAACAGCATCAGCATTCTGTCAATTCCTGGCGCCATACCCGCATGCGGGGGCGCACCGAACTGAAATGCCTGATAAAGCGCACCAAATTTTGACCGTAGTGTTTGCTCGTCATAGCCTGCTATCTCAAATGCTTTTACCATAATTTCCATATCATGATTTCTAACCGCGCCGCTTGAAAGCTCCACACCATTGCACACAATATCATATTGATATGCAAGAATTTCCAGAGGATCTTTGCTGTTTAAAGCCTCAAGTCCCCCCTGTGGCATAGAAAACGGATTGTGGGTAAAGCCAATCTGTTTTGTTTCTGGGTCCAGCTCAAACATTGGAAAATCATTGATATAACAGAACCGATAAGCATTTTTTTCACACAAATCCAATTTTTCTCCAAGTTCTGTCCGAAGCTGCCCCGCATAATAATTTGCCCGCTCTGGTTTATCTGCGATGAAGAATATTGTATCGCCTGGCTGCAGTGCTGCAATTTGCGCAA
The DNA here is from genome assembly GCA_910586585.1 of uncultured Lachnospiraceae bacterium. GTDB lineage: Bacteria > Bacillota > Clostridia > Lachnospirales > Lachnospiraceae > COE1. The sequence continues at coordinate 67,073 of CAJUKA010000005.1, read as the reverse complement.
GGTCTGGTTTGTATTCGTCTGGGATAAACTTATCAATTGGCCCCTTGTAGCTCATATCCTCTGCAATTTCAAGATATCCAAGGCCGCCCATTCCCATACCAGTTGCAAAATCCAAAAGTTTCGCATGAAAACTCTTTGACATTTCTGCGTGTACTTTTATCGCACGGACGGTTCTTTTTAGAAATGGCTGAAATGTGCACTTCTGGAAAAAGTCGGTCAGATCAATGATGCGCAAAGGATTCCGCAAGTCTGGTTTGTCAGTTCCAAACTCAAGCATGGCCTGTTTGTAGCTAATCACAGGATATGGCGCTTTTGTCACTGCATAGCCTTGTGGCGCAAAGTGCTCAAATACTGCAGACAATACTTCTTCGCCTGCCCGAAATACATCCTCCTGTGTGGCAAAACTCATCTCAAAATCAAGCTGATAAAACTCGCCTGGTGAACGGTCTGCACGTGCGTCCTCATCTCGAAAACAGGGTGCTATCTGAAAATATTTATCAAATCCTGATACCATTAAAAGCTGTTTGTACTGCTGCGGCGCCTGTGGAAGCGCATAAAATTTTCCCTTATATTTTCTTGATGGTACAATATAATCTCTTGCGCCTTCTGGTGAGGAAGCACATAGAATTGGAGTCTGTATCTCCAAAAATCCCATCTCTGTCATTTTCTGCCGCAAAAACTGGATAACCTGTGAACGAAATACAATGTTGTCTCTTACTTTCGTATTTCTAAGGTCAAGAAAACGGTATTTCAGGCGGATATCCTCTCTTGTCTCTTTTGATGTCATTATCTCAAATGGAAGTGCGTGGTACACTTTTCCTAGTATTGTTATTTTCTTTGCTTCAAGTTCAATTGTCCCTGTCGGAATCTTTGGGTTATATGTCTCTTCATCCCTTTTTTCCACCAGTCCTTCTATTGACACACACATTTCCTTTGTCAGACCATCCAAAAGGGAGGTGTCCCGCATGACTACTTGCAGTACACCATACATATCCCGCAAATCAATAAATGATACTCCGCCATGATCACGAATGTTTTCAATCCATCCAGCCACCTGAAGTGTCTGCCCTATATATTGTTCGCTGATTTCTTTCATTGTAATATCTCTGTACATTTAAAATCCTCCTATTCATAATCGCTGCGCGATAGCACTAAAGATAAAGTCCCTTCGTCGCACCTGTTCTGAGAGGAACTTTCTTTCGAAAGGGCTCTCATGAAACTTCCTCTCGTGCGTCTTCGTCACCTTATTCTGTCGCTGCGCGATAGCACTAAAGATAAAGTCCCTTCGTCGCACCTGTTCTGAGAGGAACTTTCTTTCGAAAGGGCTCTCATGAAACTTCCTCTCGTGCGTCTTCGTCACTTTATTCAATCGCTGCGCGATAGCACTAAAGATAAAGTCTCTATATTGTTCCTTTCTGCGTCCGTGCGCAAAAAAATCCCGGAATACAAATTGTATTCCGGGACGGATATTTTGAAATATACCCGCGGTACCACCCGCATTGATAAAATGAACTGGATAGCAGGTCATTTTATCCTCTCTTACGTTTAACGCACGTTAACGTATTATCCTAATAAGGTATTCGAATCATACTCGTCTACATCTGAGCCTCCAATTGCCGATTGAAAAATTAGTGCATCAGCATAATTTTTCAATCTACCTTTTCAGATAATCTGCTCCAGAGTGTTCCCTTTATCAGCTTCCACTGACAGCGCTCTCAGTCGGTGACGCCGTCTTCCTGTCGTTTTCCTTGACAAGAGTCTCTTTCATTGCATTTGTATTCCAAGGATTTCATTTTCATCAAAAGAATCTGTTAATTCTTTGATTTTCTTAGAATATCACATACAAAATAATATTTCAAGTATCTTTGTAAAAATTAAAATCGTTTTATTTTTTTGGTTGTATTCTTCTCAAACTCCTCTTCACGGATTTTGAGCTTCAGCACTCTCTTGTACAAAGGTGCCGTTTTGTTATAGACATCTATAATTCCTTGCAATTCCTTTTGCATATCCTTGATTTTTTTCTTTGCAGCATATTCCAGATCTGGGAAAATCTCTGCCTCAATCACACCTTCGCTCTCACGTACCAATACTTCCTGTATCAGGCGGTTTTCCCCAAGCTTATTCTCTATTTCTTCTGGTGAAACGTTCTCACCGTTTGGAGTAATTATCAGATTCTTTTTCCGGCCTGTTAAGAATATAAATCCGTCTTCGTCCACATAACCCAAATCGCCTGTTTTGAGCCAGCCGTCAATCAAGGTTTCTTCTGTCTCTTTGGGCATCTTATAGTATCCCTGCATAACGCTGGAACCTTTTACCCAAAGTTCCTCATCGACTACCTTTGCTTCACAGTTTGGCATCAGCTTTCCAACGGAACCTGGCTTGCTGTTCCAGCTTAAATTTGTACTAATGACTGGTGAACACTCTGTCATTCCATAGCCTTGCAGGATTTGTATGCCATATTTTTTAAACATATCCAGATACGCAGGATTTAGATAAGCACCGCCGCTGGCAATTGTATGGAACTGCTTGCCAAACACTTTCGCTTTTACCATTGCTGCCGGAATCAGCGAAGCTTTCTCTAGCTTCTTTGCGATTGTCTCAATCATCAAAGGCACCATCAAAATCATATTTGGCTCAAACAATTTGATATTTTCAGCAACACGCAGCAGTGAATCGTTGATACAGATAACACTTCCTATTGAAATCCCCTTCAATATATCCATGCTCAGACAATATGCGTGATGAATTGGCAGCACAGTCATAATAACCATACCTGACTCATAGCCCATATCCCGACTGGTTGCATTTTCAGCTAAATTTCTATGTGTCAGCATAACACCTTTACTTTTTCCGGTGGTTCCTGATGTAAACATAATCGTAGCAAGCTGATCTGGCTGCGGCTCATAGTCAAAACCTGCATGCTGCTCTTCTATCAGTTTCCACAAAGAGCGTGCTTGTGCATTCTGGCTGTCATCGCTCATACAGATGATATGCTTTAACTGCTCACAGCGTTCTGCTGCCATTGCTGCCACATTTTCCTTACTGGTATCATATACAAGTGTTGTCACATCTGCACGGTCAAGAAGCTCACACAAATCTTCTGCCGGAAGAAGCGCATCAAGCGGTACTGCTACACTTCCGCTGTTGACGATGCCAAGATAAGAAACCACCCATGAGTAAGAGGTTGTTCCAATCACTGCAATGTGCTTTCCCTGTTCTCCCAGCTCTTTTAGCGCTGCCGAAAAACATTCCGTATCCTTTTTAAGCTGTGTATATGTTTTATTTTCTACTTTTACTGCCTTTTTTCCGCTCCCATCATCCTCTTTGACTTTGTAGCGAAAAGCATCCTGCGCGCCAAACTCCTTCTCTGCCGCTACAAGCAACTCGCGTATATTGCTGTGCAATTCATTCATACCCTTACCATGCCCTTTCTTAGTTGGAAAGCTTCTCCAGATAATCTGCTGCTTCTTGTACTGTTCTAATATTGGCAGCTTCCTCTAAATCAATTTCCACATCAAGATCTCCCTCGATCTCGCCAAGCATACTCATAAAATCAAACGAACTAAATCCCAAATCTTCCATAAACCGAGACTCCGGTTTGATATCCTCTTTCTTTACCTCTACATAATTTGTTATCATTTCTGCTAATTTCTCAAACATTTCCGTTCCCTACCTTTCTGTTTTTTCCAATTTTCCCTTGTCAGAAAATTGCGATAGTGTAACTCATTTCACCAAAGTACTTTGCTTATATCAATTTAATCACATCACCAATCTTGAGATTCGGGTTCTCAATTCCTTTGAACATCACTTTGCACATGTAGTAATAAAACAGCTCCAATGCTTCCTTGCTGTATGCTTTCACTTGATGCTCAAAACTAAAGTCTAACCCGTTATCTTCTGGTCTGTGCATTACAGTAAGATAAAGACCGTCTGCATAATAACCATTTCCATATCTCTGTGTCTTGTATCGGATCTCTCCCAAATCAACAAGCCCTTTTTCTCTCAACGTAGCAGGCTGATATGTGAGCGCTACTGTCTCATATCCCATTCCTCTTGGCGGATTATACAGCTCACGCTTATAATTCATGCATTCTACCGGGTCAAAATTGACATATCGGAAAATCTCGTTCTGCCTGTCTCTGATTTCCAAAATTCCATCCAGAAAGCTTTTGTCCTCTGGAATAATGGTTCTAAATGGAAAACTATGAATTCGCGTACCACCAGATTTCTTTTCTAATAATGTCGCTCTGCGCGCATAAGCAACCATCATAGAAACATCATCACAACTGTTCATTTTCTGCAGATATGTCCGAATACCCATAATCAATAGACACTGCAATGAAATATGCTGTTCCTCACAGAAGGTCATAAGCCTCTTTGTTGGCTCCTCCTCCAAATGGAAAACATCAATAGCAGCTGCAAAGCTGTCAGAACCTGTAGGCGCTGCCCTAAGATTGGGATTGCCTGTGGCTCTTCTTGCCTCATCAAGCTTTTTCTTGCCCTCGATACCATTATATATCGGTTCGGATTTTCCTATTAATTGATGGAAATATTCTCTGTCTCTTGCCTGTGCTTTGCTGCCTGCTTCATACGCAAAATCCTTTTGAATCTGCTCAATATAAGAGCGTGTATCTGCTGGATATGGCACGTTTTCAAAGTTCGCATTGCAGTATAACTCTATCACGTCTTTCATAAAGCCAATCAGTGACTGTGCATCGAGGAATCTGTGATCTCCCACCAGATACATTCCCTCGAACCCATCTGGAGTTTTAATGATGACAACCTTGTTCATTGGAGCATCCTGCCCAAATGGGACACGTGTCCATGCCGTCATCTGCGCCTCTGCCTCTTCCATTGTCTGACCCGAAAAATCGACAAATTCAATCTCACGATCTTCCTTGTCAACAATATATTGGTACCACTCTTTTTCTTTCTCATCATATACCAGACGCGCACGCATTGATTCACAACGGTCATACGCTTTATAAATTGCTTTTCTCAGTTCGTCAACATTCAGCTCAAACTCTATGGTAAGGCTGCTGCCAACATTCAAAATTTCCTGTCCTGGACAATACTGCGAATAATAAAAGTGATATTTCTGTGCAGCAGTTAATGGGTACGTTTTATAACCTTTTCTTGTTTTCATCAAAAATTCCTCTCTATTCATACAACTGCGTATGAACCCGCCCTTCAGTCCCTATACGAATCCTCTATGTCATTGCACCAAAGTGCTCTGATTCAAATTGCCAATTAAAAACATGAATTCTCAATCTAATTCCTCAAAAAACTCCGTTAGTGTCTGCTCATACTTTTTTGTATCTTTATAGTAACTTTCCGCATGTGCAGCGCCCTCCACTATCAGCTTTTTCTTTGGAGCATTGCAATAATCATAGATTTCATGGCACATCTGACATGGTACAAAAGTATCTTCTGAACCATGAATAAACAAAATAGGAACCTTCGCCTTTCTGACTTCACGTTTCGCGTTGCACTCATCCATACCATAACCTGCAAGTTTTTTGTTCACAACATCCGCACATGGAATTGCCGGAAAAGCTGGCAAATGGTACATATTGTTGAGCACATGGGTAAATACTTCCTTCGGCGATGTAAAACCACAGTCTGAAACAATTCCTTTTACTTGTTTTGGCAAATCAAGACCGCTTGCCATCAGCACCGTAGCGCCGCCCATTGAAGTACCATGCAGTATAATTTCTACATCTTCTCCACATTCCTGAATTACCCAGCTTATCCACTGCAATGCGTCTTTTCTGTCAAGGCAGCCAAATCCAATATACTCTCCCTCACTCAGACCATGCGCTCTCGCATCTGGCAGCAGCATTGCAAATCCTTTTTTTAAATAATAATCAGACAAAGCGATGTAGTCGGACATTCCCTGACTGGTGTATCCATGGAAGCAGATAACAACCTTTTTTCTGCCATTGTCATCACAAATCGCTGGAAAATATGTCGCATGAAGTTTCAGATTATCAAAAGAGTTCTGGTACAAATCCTGGTGCGGCTGAGCCATCAAAAATTCTTTCCTCTCTTTTAACAACGGCTCATATTGACTCCAGTCTGTACCCGACATTTTCATTGTACGTTCTCTTTTCGCATTGTTGCGTATCATTGTTCTTCTGTAAAAATATGCGGTTTCACCTGCGCTTGCTGCCGCAAGAACCCCAAGGCAGGTCATTGTTTTTTTCAGTATGCCCATTCCTGCACCTCCATGCTGTTATTTCTCAGCAGCTTTCTTTTTTTCCTCTGCCGTCTCTTTCTTAGCTTCTTTTGCTTCCTTCTTCGCCTCTTTCTTAGCTTCTTTTGCTTCCTTCTTTGCTTCTTTTTTCTTCTTCTGCAATATCTCATTTAATTTGAGTGCCTTATCAATATTGCCCTCAACTCTAAGCTTTTGTGTTGTGAAAGCCCAAACTGGGTCCATCTCACACTCTGCAATCTTGGTAAGCACTTCTGGCGAACAGATAAACATAGCATCTCTGTCATAATATTCATATGGCTCTACAAAAAGTTCACCATTCTTTACTTCCACATAAAATGCACCGCCTGCTTCCTCGTCCTCAATGTTGAACTGAAATGCATAGTGCTCTTTGATGTCGCTCACATCAACTCCCATAAACTTTCCCTTAATCTCATAAAAAAAATCTGCGTATGTCATTTTATCCTCCCATACTCACTTGAAAACTATTAATAAGCTGCAAAAGCCTGTCTTTTGACATTCTTTTTTATTTCGACCGTCGGTCGGCTTTATTTATCATAAATATATCACAATATTCGACCGAAGGTCAAGTGCGTTTTGCCCTAAACTTTCACGAATAATTTTCCATTCTTTATGGCAGAATTTACAATTGTGCCCCCAGAAGAGATGTGATATAATCTTTACTAATTACCCACTTAAAAGAATATCCACAATAAAACTTAAAAATTCATAATTGAGAAAGGTGGCAGTATCCATGCCTGATTTGAGAAAATATGATGTGATACTAGATGCGCTCCAGCAGCTTTTAGAGGAAAAGAAAATTCAAAATATTTCTGTCAGTGAAATTGCCCATAAAGCCGGAATCGGAAAAGGAAGCATCTATTACTATTTTCCGTCAAAGGGTGCAATTCTTGATGCATTGATAGAACGCAGCTATGAAAAACCGCTTCTCACTGCCAAAAATCTTGCTGCTCAAACTAATGTTTCGCCATTTACCAGAATGGCAATGTTGTTCCAGGCGTGCCAAAATTCCTCCATTGCTTTTATCACCCAAAACGGCAACGCTCCTGACAACACCAGCGCACAGGATCTTGCCTTTTTGCATCAGAAATACTTATCCCATGTTGTTTCAGAATTAAAACCTGACTTGACAGAAATTATAAAGCAGGGTATCCAAAATGGTGAAATCCACTTTGATTACCCTGCTGCTCTCGCAGAAATTGTATTGATTATCATTGCAGTAAAACTCGATAATTCCTTGCTCCCCTCCACGCCCGAAGAAACAGAAGACACACTGCACGGGCTGATCTCTTTGTTGGAAAAAGGAACCGGCGTTGCTGCAGGCACGCTCAGTTATTTGTCTTTGATGTTATAATTTAGGACCTTATCTGCGTCATTCCTCCTAAAAGAATCAGTCTGTTGTCCTGATAGATTTTTGGAAACTGGCTCATCTCTAAAGGATTTTCACCACGGCCTGCCTCTATCGTATAGCCAGGCCGGTTATAATCCTGAATAAACCAATCTTTGTAGCCAGCATAACCTGATGCTGTGGGTGTTTCTTCCACCAGGTATCCGCTGACGCTTCCAAAATACTCTGCAATACGCCTTGAATTTTCCGGCTCATAATCAAGATATTTCCAATATATGACCTCTCCTTGCGTATGATAAGCCAAGATCAATTTAAAATCATGAGAACGCGTAAAGTGATACATATTGATACTTTCTATTGCAGAAAGCGGCGCCTCTCCTACATAATCTCTAGGGGCTGGCGATACATAGCCTTGTGCAAACTTAATTTCTCTAGCCTGTTCCCAGCCTGCCGGAAATTGCAGATTCAAGTCTATTCCGTTTATATTTGCCTTCCATCCCTTCGGATATGGAATTGACGGGTAAGCTGCTGCAATCTCCTTTGTCTGATCCAGATAATCTTCATTTCGAATCACACCATTCACAAGGTCCACACCATCCGGATTCACCATCGGAATCAAAAATAGACTAAATTCTTTGAAAAGCGCTTCTGTATCTTCTCCATAAAGTTCCTCTCCTGCTGCATAAGCCTTTGCATATTCCTCCGCAAATTTCAATAAAATTGGCGCTGTAATCCATTCATTTGCATGGAAACATGCATTGTAGCAAACTTGTGTTTGTCCTTCACCAATCTGTAGATAGCACACTTCTTTGCCCATCGCACTCTTACCGATACACCCGGAAATCAGAAACGGATAGCGAACTTCGAGTCCTTCCATAATATATTCTGTGAAAATAGATGTATATGGAACACGCTCATCCACCAATGAAAAAGAAAAAGGAACGTTAATGCGCGTTCCTGTCTGCAGCCTCATGGCGTCCAGAGATGGATTGGCTGTCAGTATCGCAGAAACTTTCGTTTCATAAGTATTGGCAATCTCCCACAGCGTGTCTCCCGCTGTAATCTCATGTGTTGTATAGCCTTTTAGATAAGGAATTAGTTTTGTCCAAACTGTCTTGTCTACATAACAGCCCTTCTCATTTCCCAAAAAATTACCAAGCACACTGCAGGTATTCCTGTCAAACTGGCCATTTATGCTGACAGGATAACCTGCTCTATTCAGTGCAAGCTGCATATATTGTACAAAAACTCCTGTATCTCCAATATAAATATTCCGCATAAATACTTTTCCACCGTATGTTTCTTAGTCTACTATATGCGAATACCATCATCTATGTTCCGTCTATCCTATCATTGTACAAAGATTCTCTTGAATTCCTTTTACCACCTCAGCATTATTCATTGAATAAACATGTACGTGTTTCACACCATTGGCAATCAGATCAATAATCTGATCGGTGGCATAAATGATTCCGGCCTGCTGCATTGCCTTGGGATTGCTGCCAAAGCAGTCCACAATGCTGCGAAACCGCATTGGCACATTGCAGCCCGAAAGCTTCACTGCATTGCGAAGCTGAACTGGTTTTGTGATGGGCATAATGCCCGGAATCACAGGAACATCAATTCCCGCCTCACGCACTCTGCAAAGGAAATTATAGAAAATATTATTGTCAAAAAACATCTGTGTTGTCAGATATGCGCATCCAGCCTCCACCTTCTTTTTGAGATTCAAAATATCCTGATGTGTATTTTCTGATTCCACGTGCCCCTCCGGATAGCAGGCACCGCCAATGCACATACCGCCAAATGCCTTGATATCCGCAGCAAGTTCTGATGCATAATGATAATCTGTAAAGGGATCGCCCTCAAAATCTTTTGGCCTGTCCCCACGCAATGCAAGCACATTCTCAATGCCCGCGTCTTTCATCTCTGTAAGCGCCTGCTGAATGCTCTCTTTTGTCGCCCCTGCGCAAGTTAAATGTGCGATTGTGGTGACATCATATTTTTCCTGAATCCCTTTTGCAATCTCCAAAGTATTGCTGCGTGTAGTTCCACCTGCGCCATAAGTCACACTCATGTAACTAGGTCTGCGCTCTGCCACCGCATATGCCGCAGCTTTCACAGCCTCATAATTTGCTGTCGCCTTGGGCGGAAATACCTCAAACGAAAGTGTTACATTATTTTTTGATAAAATCTCATCTAATTTCATATAAATCCTCCATGCCGCCATTTGCGGCTTAAATAAAAATGATGCTTCCTGTTATTTTCTTAGCATTTCTCAGGGGAACTGATTCCTGTCATCCAGCGTTTTCCCTTTAGTCGGAACAAGAAAATAACTCCCCGCACACAAAGTTCGATGCACATTGCAAGCCAGACGCCATACAGCCCTAACTTCACGGCAAGCAGCGCCGAAAGCGGTATTCGCACAAACCACATGCTAAAAAAATTCATACAGCTTGGTATCAACGTATCACCAGCACCCCGAAATACGCCAGAAGCCACGATCGAAGCTGCGTACATTGGCTCTGCAAACGCTTCGATACGAAGAATTTGTGCGCCCAAATCGCGAATAGCTGGGTCTGGCGAGAGAATACGAATCATAAACGGCGCAAAGATAAACAATAAAATACCGCTGCCTGTCATTACCGCCATGCCAAGTCCTGTCGTAATCCAGCCAAGCCTTCTTGTCAAATCTTTGCGTCCCGCGCCAATGCTCTGGCCAATCAAAGTCGTTGCCGCCGATCCAATTCCATATCCCGGCATATAACAAAGGCTCTCCGCCGTCACAGACAATGAATTTGCCGCAATCGCAATTGTTCCAAGCGGCGCCACAATCCTTGTCGTCATAATCTGCGCACCGCACATCACTGCCTGCTCAAATCCAACGGGAACCGCAATCTTTACTGCTTGTCTCAAATCACTGCTATTGAAGCAAAGTTTTTCCCCTTTTCTAAGATGTAGTATTGGAGAACGCACCAACAGAAAATAAAGCATCATGCCTGCTGTCACAAGCTCCGCAAATGCAGTTCCAAGCGCTGCCCCCATCACGCCGAGTCCCGCTCCTGGAATGGTAACGCGCATTCCCCACAATAAAATATCCCGTGTTGGAAAAATCAAAAATAAATTGAATACAACATCTAAAAAGCACATCAATATATGCAGTATACTGGGAATTTTCATGTTTCCACTGCACTGCAGCATCCCTCCCGAAGCACTGTTTAGCTGCAGGGCCGGAATAAACAATGCATATATCAAAAAGTACCTTGATGCGTCTGGACAAATTGACGCATCGCCTCCAAGCCACTGCGGAAGCACCTTGCTGATCCCCATTCCTATCAGCATCAAAATACAGCCAAACAAAAATACCGCCGCAAGCCCCTGTCTCACGATACTTCTGGCTTCCTTGTCGTTTTTTGCGCCTACCCGCTGCGCCACCTGAACCGTAAAGCCTGTTGCCGCAGCAGCACACAAGCCTCCCATCAGCCACGTACTTGAGGAAACAATTCCGATTGCAGCAGATCCCCCTGCACCCAACTGTCCCACCATCGACGCATCAATATACTGCATCACGATAGAAGAAATCTGTGCCAGTATCGCCGGAATACTGAGCTGTATTGTCAGCCATAGCTGTTCCCTGAAGCAAAGTTCTGCTCCTGAGCGAAGCTGTTCTAGTAAATTTATCTCTTTTTTCATAAACTCCTGCTTGTTAATTTTAGCGTTTCACCACAATGTATCGGAATATAACTTCAAGAATCAGATAGATAACAGGCTGATGCAGCATATAAATCTCAAAGGAATGCCTGCCAAGCCATTCGATTGGTTTTAGCACACTGGTTTTCATGCATTCCATTATTTTTCTGTTGCGCAGATACCTGCATACAAAATATCCTGTCATAAACAAAAACAGCCATGGTACAATCGAAAAATAATCTGTGGAATAAAATCCGCGTTCTGGAAATCCCAGATATGCCGTCAATATATTGGCATAGAGCGATTCTGGAAGTTTTATCATATCCAAACGCGCAAACCCAAGCGATCCATCATTGACATTTCTGGTAAACGCAAAAAGAATGCTGCTTGCTGCTGCCCCCAGCAAAGGAGGCATTCTTTTGAGCCATTTCTCAAACGCTCCTGCAAACAGCATACAAGAACCAATCAGTGTCAGCACGCCAAATACAACCCTGCTTTGCGGCATAAATATCCACGTAACAGCCATAATAACAGCACCGCCCACAGAAACAAGAATACCTCTTTTTATTGCATGGCTGCCAAGCGGCAGACAAAATCCCGATAGAAAAATAAATGTCCAGCATATCCCCTGCTGCCATATGCACCCTGTTGTTGATTGATACCAGCCGCACTCTATGTCATACAAATACACCAAATCCCACATAGCATGATAGGCAATCATATTTAAGAGCGCCACTCCTCTGACAGCATCAATTTTCTGATATCGTTTCTTATTCAATACAAACCCCAAATTTACAAAATTGAGCGCAAAAGCGTTTATTTTATTTACCCTTTTTAGCTTTTTTATATCTGCCAATATTATACTTCATCTCATACATTTCATATAGTTCTGTAAACATTTCATTATTCACCTCACGAATACTTTTCTGATATTCATGCGTGTCAAAATCCTTTGCCTCTGATTCCAAAAGCGCCACTGCAACATTCGAACAATGTGCGCCAATTCGTTCAAAATCTGTCAGAATATTGTTAAAGGCAAATCCCTGCTTCATCTCACATTTTCCATTTCTAAGGCGCACTATATGTCGAGATTTGAGTTCATTGCACAGCACATTGATTAATTCCCGCAAAGGTTCTACCATCTTAGCAGCATCCACATCATCATTGCTGAACGCATTGACCGTGATATCGAGAATTTCCTTTACAGCGCCGCTTAATATTGACAGCTCATAAGTTGCCTCGTCAGAAAATGCTATCTTTTTTTCATACAGCTCATTGGCAGACCTTGACAGATTCACCGCATGATCGCCAAGCCGTTCAAAATCACTGATTGTATGTAATAGAATCGAAACCTGTTTTGACTGTGTTTCTGTCATTGCGCGCCCCGTAAGCTGCACCAGATAGCTGCCAACCTTGTCTTCATATTTGTCAATTAAATTTTCCTTGTCCTGAACCTTGCTGTACCGCTCCTCTGAATAGTTGGCAAACAGTCCCATCGCACGCAGAATATTTTTCTTAGCCTTTCTTGCCATGCCGTTCATCGCAGTGTGGCTCTGACCAATTGCAAGCGCCGGATAATTAAGAAACCGTTCCTCAAGCAAATCGAAATCTGCCTGTTCTTCTCTGTCTTCTGCGGTATCCTTGATAAGCCGAAACACTATTTTTTCTATCTGTTTGATAAAAGGAAATAGAATAACTGCTGTTATCATTCTATATGCAGTATTGAGCAATGCGATCGATATAGGACTCATTGTCACGCCCATAAAGTCAAACTGCACAAATGCATTGACAAAATAAAAGGCTACTGCACAAAAAATCATTCCAAATAAATCATACATCAAATAAATAAGCGCTGTTCTTTTTCCGTTTTTATTTGTCCCTATAGAAGATAATAAAACAGGACATGCAGCACCTACACCAATACCCAAAGTGATTGGAAAAGCTGATGCAAAACTAACGGCACCTGTCACAGAAAGCGCCTGCAAAATACCAATTGAGGCGGAAGCGCTCTGCAAAACTGCTGTAAATGCAATTCCAACCAAAATTCCCATAAATGGGTTGGAGAACATTGTAAGCATATTCACAAAATGCGGATTTTCTCTTAGCGGCGATACTGCCCCACTCATGCTTTGCATACCAAACATTAAAATGGAAAAGCCAAGCATAATGTCTCCAACATTTTTGTAGGTACTCTTTTTTGACATCATCTTAAACAAAATACCAATAATGGAGACAACTGCCGAAATGGTTGTCGTTGACAAAAGCTGCGCGATACCGCTTGAACCTTCAATATAAGATAAACACAGTATCCAGCCGGTAATGCTGGTGCCAATATTGGCGCCCATTATGATACCAATTGCCTGCGACACCTTCATCATACCGGAATTGACAAAGCCGACTACCATAACTGTTGTCGCAGAGGACGACTGTATAATCGCTGTGACAGCCGTACCCAAAAGCACTCCTTTGATAGGCGTGTTGGTAAGCTTATATAAAATAAGCTCTAACTTTTCCCCTGCCGCCTTTTTCAGTCCGTCTCCCATTAGAGACATGCCAAACAGAAAAAGTGCCACTCCACTTAGTAATGATAAGATTGATGTTATGCCCATAATCAAATGATTCCTTTTCTTAAGTTAAAATAAAATTTTACACCATTCCAAACTATTATAACCTATCTTACATAGATTTTACAATCATTTTTTGGCCATCAAGATAATTAATAAACTGCTGTGCCGTGCGTCCTGAGATTCCGCCATGGCTTAATTCCCACTTGTTTGCTTCTGCTTTGAGTTCCTCGTCTGTCATCGCGATTCCCATTCTGTGTGCAAGTTCTATCACAATATGAAAATATTCTTTTTGTGAAGGTTTCGAGAAGTTGATGGTTACACCAAAACGATTTACAAGAGAAAGCTTCTCTTCCATTGTATCCGATCGATGCATTCCATTATCAACCTCTATATCGGATCGATCACCCCAAGTTTCCTTAATCAAATGCCTGCGGTTAGAAGTTGCATAAATTAAAATATTGTCCGGCTTCGTCTCCACCCCGCCTTCGATCACTGCTTTAAGAAACTTATACTCTGTCTCAAACTCCTCAAATGATAAATCATCCATATAAATGACAAATCTATAGTTGCGATTCTTGATCTGTGCGATAATCCCAGACAAATCTTTGAATTGATGTTTATAAATCTCAATCATACGAAGTCCTTGGGGATAAAACGCATTGACAATTGCCTTGACGCTTGTAGACTTTCCTGTGCCGCTGTCACCAAACAATAAGACGTTATTTGCTTTTCTGCCCTCTACAAATGCCCTAGTATTGTCAATCAGCTTCTTTTTTTGTATCTCATAACCGATAAGGTCATCCAGCATTACTTTATCCATATTGTTAATTGGAAGAAATTCAATCCCGCCTGCAGCGTTTTCTTTGATGCGAAATGCCTTGTTAAGTCCAAACATTCCTACACCGAAATCTTTGTAAAATGCTGTCACACAATCAAAAAATGCATGTTCATCTGCTGCCGCTTCGAGCGCTCTGCTCAAACTGATGATTTTCTCACTCACATTTTTGTTGTACATCAGCTCCTTTTTGCCAATCGCCTGATAATTGGAAATATGCGAAAAACAATCAATGCCAAGCGCACTCTCTATCGCGGAAAAATCATAATCAAATAAATTTTTAAATACTTTGAAATCATTCTTGGCAAAATGATTGACGCTGCCATCATTCGCGCCTACTTTTTCACAAGTAATACTAAACGGATTTTCATTGGTTACAAGAAAAAATGTAAGATAATTGTGCCAAAGATTCTCATTAAATCCATAGTCTGTAGCAACAATTAAAAGTCTCTTTAACTGCGTATAAATATCTTTGATTAATTCTGGCTTTGCACTCTGATTGTTATCAAAACGGCGAAATATTTCTCCAAACTGATACAAAATACAATCCTTGTCCATGTCCCCATACATGATTAATTTAGCAATCTCACGGTACATCATAAACCTCCTTGCCGCTTTTGGGCGGCACAAATAAAAATAAATACGCCCTCTATTTGAATTCATCCAAGATATCTTTTATCACTTCACTGGCTATAATCAACCCTGCCACAGACGGCACAAACGCATTGCTTCCTGGTATCCGTTTCTTTCTGACAGATGTATCTGTGTTTTCCTCCAAACTCCTAGCAGTGTCTTCCCTTGAAACCTTGGCATCATTAAAGGGAATGATGGGTGTCTCCTCTGAATAAACTACTTTTAGCGCTTTAATTCCCCTATTTTTTAGCTCATGACGCATTACTTTTGCCAGAGGGCAAACGCTTGTTTTGTATATGTCCGCTATTTTGAAAGCAGTGGCATCCATCTTGTTACCCGCCCCCATAGAACTGATAATAGGGACCTTGGCCGCCTCTGCCTGCAATACAAGCTGAATTTTGCCAGACACCGTATCAATTGCGTCCACTACATAATCATACTGTGAAAAATCAAACTGGTCTGCTGTCTCTGGTGTATAAAATACCTTGTAACAATTTACTTTGGCGTCTGGATTGATGTCAAGAATTCTATCCCGCGCCACATCAACTTTATATTTTCCAATTGTACTGTGTACCGCAATAATCTGACGATTCAAATTCGTAAGACAAACTTTGTCATCATCAATCAAATCCAGTGTACCAATGCCGCTGCGCGCAAGCGCCTCCACCGTATATCCGCCTACTCCGCCAATGCCAAAAACTGCTATTCGGGCATTGCAAAGTTTTTGCATTCCTTCTGCCCCCACCAAAAGCTCCGTTCTTGAAAATTGATTCAACATCCTGCAAACCTACCCCTTTCCATCTAATACCTCATTCATACTTCCCATGCGATACCCCTGCAAATCAAATGTCACATAATGAAATCCACATGCTTTTAATTCCTCCACAATTTTTGTCCGGATATCTTTATGCATTATGCGTTCAAAGTCGTCTTCACAAACCTCAATTCTTGCAAGCATTCCATGTATTCGAACACGCATCTGGCGAAATCCCAAATCTATCAAAAACTGTTCTGCCTTTTCAACCATACAGAGCTTTTGTTTTGTAATCATTTCACCATATGCAAAACGTGATGCCAAACAAGCATACGATGGCTTGTCCCATACAGAAAGCTGATAGTTTTTTGACGCTTCCCTGATTTCTTTTTTATAAAAACCAACCTCTCGAAGCGGACTCTTTATTCCAAGTTCTGCAATCGCCTGCAATCCAGGGCGATAATCCCCCAAATCATCCATATTGGACCCTTCTGCCACATGCCATATCCCATGCTTTTTAGCAATCTCGACAATTCCGCTAAAAAGGTCCTTTTTGCAGAGATAACAGCGGTTTGGCGGATTCGCAGCAAATCCTTCTATTGCAAATTCATCTGCTTCATAAATATATTGAATAATTCCCTCTTTTTGGCAAAACGCTTCTGCTTCTGCATATTCTCTTTCTGGAAAAACACAGGACTTTGCCGTAATTGCAATCGCCTTATCTCCTAGTGTATCATGTGCAACTTTTAGCAAAAATGCTGAATCCACGCCGCTTGAAAACGCTACTGCCACACTTCCAAGTTTCCGCAGATATGCTTTTAATTCCGCCAGCTTGGTATTTTGCTCTGGGTCAATATCCAATAATGATTCTTCACTTTGCGGTACTTCAGATATGCCGCAGATATTCTCTGGCTGACTTCTATTCAAGCAAACATATGTATCCAAAAAGTGGTGTCGGACGCCGTCCTGTTTATATGCAATAATCGTACTTAAATTTACATTCTCCACACTTTTAAAAATATTGTTTTCCACAAAAGGATTAATGCTCCTGAGCTGGCGGATCAACTGCTTGATCTCCCGACGTTTTGATGTATTTTCCAAGTCACCGCGAAACGTACTATTTTCTGTAAATTTACATGCACACTGCAAAAAGTTCAGACAGTTATAGTCACGCCATGCCTTAATATGCTCTTCCCGAATCAAATACATCGGGCGTATCAGTTCCATTCCCTCGAAATTTGTACTGTGAAGCTTTGGCATCATTGTCTGAACCTGCGCTCCATACAGCATTCCCATCAATATTGTTTCTATCACATCGTCAAAGTGATGCCCCAGTGCAATTTTATTGCATCCCAGCTCCTTTGCCTTGCTGTACAAATGACCTCTTCGCATTCTGGCACACAGATAACAGGGTGAATTTTCGATATGATATACAGACTCAAAAATATCGGACTCAAAAATTGTCAGTGGAATATTCAAACGTGCTGCATTCTGCCCTATCAATTCCCTGTTCCTAGTCTGATAACCTGGATCCATCACCAGAAATTCCACATCAAATTCAAATTTGTTATGTCTTTTTAACTCTTGAAAAAGTTTTGCCATCAGCATTGAATCCTTGCCGCCTGAGATACAGACCGCAATTTTGTCACCTTCCTGAACAAGGTCATAATCCCGTATTGCCTTCGTAAACCTGCACCAAATATTTTTGCGAAATCTTTTTCTTAAATCCTGTTCTATTTCCAAATACGTTTTGTCGTTTTCTGCGCTTTGTGTCATATCCTTATTGTACCTCCGTGCCTTGCATTGACAAATCTTTTCCTACTATAATAATACAGAATACCTTGCATTGACAAGGGGATATTTGTTACAATTCACACTTACGCCAGATTTCACATATACTTACAACGATTTCGGTGTGAATTGCAACAATTGATGCACACAAAATGCTAAAAAGCACGCATTTTGGCGCTTGCTCCGACGCCATGCAGCAAGTGCATGGCGCGGGTGTGAAAAGTAACGGATATTTTGCATTGATGGTCAAACTTGTATCAGCGGAAAAAGTAAAAACTGATTTCAAGACTGAAATGGACTGAAGAGCAAAAACTTTGTTTAGAGCAAGCCAGAGAACAAGCCCACTTCATCATAGCGGTTAGGCGTTTGCGCTGCTTGCGTAGCTCCTGCACACGCTCCCATGTGTCATGGTCTATGATTAAGGGCTGTATAGCGACTCATAACAATACTCTTTTAGGAGCCACAACTGACAGAATCCATTTGTCAGATACGCCATGGGACAGTATAACAGAAAAAAACATGGATTTTGGCAAAGTGTAAAAATTTGTTGCTACTGACTGGAATAATATTGTGCTGTCAGACAATATGTGATAAAATCTTCTACATGGAACAATCGTGTTGCAGGGTGGAAAGCCTCCCTAACTTGAAAAAGAAGGGAGGTGGTGCAATGAGTACATACGAGATTTTGAGTCTGTTGTTTTTTGGTGGTAACTTCTTAATTGCACTGCTTACCTATATAGATAGGAATAATAAGCGAAAATAAATAAGCCTACCTTGTATCTTGGCGGATCAGGTAGGCTTATTATCTAACCTTGGAGGTCAACCACTTTGTGGGCGGTTGTTCCTTTTATGTCTATACTATATCATTTTGTATCCATGATTGCAAGCTGTATCCGTTCTTTTTATAAAAAATCATTTCCACGCATGTTACAATTCACACATATGCTAGATTTCACATACATTTACAACGATTTCAGTGTGAATTGCAACAACTGATGCACACAAAATGCTAAAAAGCACGCATTTTGGCGCTTGCTCCGACGCCATGCAGCAAGTGCATGGCGCGGGTGTGAAAAGTAACCCACGCATTTCTTATGACTAATCAGTTAATTGCGAGATTTCGTAATTATTTTCCCAACAATAAGGAATACTGCCACCAATACAATGTTGCTGTATGCTGCATAAAAATAATCCAGTTTATCTATGCAGTATTCCCCATCGTCTCAAGCTGGTCCGGAAGGCTTCCCAGCACGGTGTCAATACCTTTAGTGCCGCAAGCAGGGATTTTGCCAAAGTGGCGGCGGTTATTCAGTTTTGATGTATGGCTGTTCATCAAAACTGAACTTGAACAATGCGGCAACAATCCGGGATTTTATACTGTCCTCGGTATCCCTGTCAATATGCCCGTTTTCAATGGCAGCGATTCGGATGCGCTTGCTGCAATGCTGTAAAACCTCGTCAATGGCTTCCAGCTCGCCGCTGGTCGCCCGGACAATCGTTTCATAGGGTAAAAAGTTCGGATTCCCCATGTGAAAGCACCTCCATTTCTTTGTGCAAAAGCTGTAAAGTCCTGTGTATCTGATATCCGGTCGTACTCCGGCAGAGTCCGTACATTTCCCGCTGTGTGTAATTCCCGAAAAAGTAAAGGTAAATGATTTCCCTCTTTTTCTCCGACAGAGAGGACAAAGCGGCTGCAAGATTCCCGTTTGTAAGGATAACCCTCTGACCGCACATCAAAACTGGATATTGCTTGTAGGGGGCTATGAAATAGTTATCTGTCGTACTGAATGGGTAAAACTTTTCTTCTGTGAAATATTCAAGAGATATTTCCCTTTGCTGCCGTTTATCCCTGTCACGCCATGCGTTGATAGCGGCATAGCGTATAATTACTCTGCAAAAGGCGTTAAATGTGTATTCAATATGTTCCTTGTATGCTTCTGTGCAAGCCATAGTAATTCCTCCTGCTTTTATTAATTTCATTATGCAAAAGGCTTCTCAATAATCTGTTTAATATATCCGTTTTCAATTATAAAGAAAAATGGCATTTTAGGCTCTCCATTATCATAGGTTTCTATGTATTTTTGAAATTCTTCAATATCTGTTGTCGTATATTCCTCTGGAGACTCTGATCCCGTAAAATCTCCATTCCAATCAATAAATGTATAAACTGTTTCTGCATTACATTTCCATATGATTACTTCCTCATCTGAGTTAAAAATATAGTAGCCATCTGGCATATCCTCCTCTGATATTTTCAGTTCCTTTATCCTTTCCTTGTTCGTGTCTATGATGTATTCTACAATATCAACTGTGATATTATCAGCCGAAACATTTTTGATAAATGCTGCCACCTCTTCTTCATATACAGCCTGTTCAGATTGTATAATACTATTTAAATCGGCAGGTTCTTTTGGCACAAATTGTATCCATTGTCCATTCAGATTGACGGCAATACCATTACCATTAAATATTATTTCAGAACCAATGCATCCGAAGTTTGATTGAAGCTCCACGCTCGGTTCTTTCGTTCTACTGACGGCAGATTCGATTATGCCAATATAGGGTGAATCATATTCTGAAACTTCTGCTTCCCGTAGAACCATTTCTGAAACATCTTGATTTGTGGACACAAATAATCCGCCTGAAACAAAAACCATTTGTTTTTTTGTTAATGTAAGAAAAAGTACCGCTATAACAACTATAATAACGACACTAATAACACCAATACATACCATAATTTTCTTCTTGTTCATGCTTGTAGCACTCCTTTCTTTCATCGCATTTTTAACCCTTATACAACTGACATATAAAATGTCCATTGCAGGCTGTTCTTTGATAGTTACTTCCCGAATACATCATCAACCACAAACTGAATATCTTTAATTTCAGACATCATTTTAATATATGCTATTTCCTGTTCTTCATTCTCTGGGTCATACTGTACATCACTCGCATAATGAAGAACATATGTCTTGTTACTTGTCGCTAAAATATATCGATACGCCGTGAAATCAAGACCATTTTCTATGAATTGTTCTTCTGTCATAGCTTCTTCGTAGCAGACAATCGTAAAAAGGACACCGCCGTCCCACGGGCTTATTCTATCACTGACATTTTTTTTGCTCTGCAAATGATAAACAATATAGTTCTGCCCATTCTTTTCTACCACATATTGACCTTTCCAACTATCGGGAAGTATTAGTGAAAGATTGATTCCCTCTAATTCTATAATTTCTTGTGCTACTGGCACTTCTACAATGATTTTGCGGGAAAAAGCCATTGCGCCAACACTAAAACTGGAAAACATTATTATCAGAACAGCCGCAGTTGCTAAAAGTTGTTTTATTCTCTTTTTCCGATTCCGCATGACATAATTAGGAATCTGCTCTGCTTGTTGAACAAGTTTGTCATCAATGTTTCCAATATGCTCTGAAAGCTGCTTTTTATTCATACCTCAAATCCCTCGCTTTCTAAGTAACCTCTTAACTTTTGACGCATTCCATATAGTATGGATTTTACTTTACTTTGTGAAAAACCCGTGCTTTTACAAATATTTTCAATGGAATCAAAATACCAGTAACGCCTAATGAAAACATTTCTCTTTTCCTCACTCTGCCTCCAAAGGAATTTATCAATTGTGCGTTCTATATGCCGTTTTTCAATTTCAGATTCGACACTGTTTGTTCCAGATACACAATCCCCTAATTCATCTAAAGATGTAATTGCAGCAGGATTTCTCTTTGCCGCAGAAAGATATTCATATTTTTTTAATGCCAAATTTCTTGTAATTCTGCTCACAAAAGCTGAAAATTTATTTGGACGCTCATCTGGAATCGCATTCCATACAGCAAAAAATGTATCATTCACGCATTCCTCGCTATCTTCGTAGCTGGATAGAATATTTTGAGCAATATGTGTGCATAATCCACCATATTTTAAAGAGGTTTCTTTAATTGCCTGTTCATTTCGCTCCCAGTATAACTCTACAATCCTATTATCTTCCACATGAATTTTCCTCCCTTGTATCTTTTTGAAAGCTGCTTTCAATATATAAGTACGGTTTTATGGGCATAAGTTGAAAATTTTTTAAAATTTATTTCAAATTTTGCTTTTAGGATTGTTTTATATTATATATATTCAAATGAAGAATAACAACATTGGCTTTGTTATTTGTTAATATAGAAATGAATAGGATGCCGTAGCGGTCGGCATTCGTGGGAATGTGTGATGTCCTTGGTGAAAAAAGTTTCCTGCCAAACGGGGATAAAGGTGGTTTTCCCTCGCAAGCAATGGTAGAGGAATCTATCAAAGGCGGATGTCAATTTATCGGCATAGAAGATAATAAAATCGTTGCAGCATATATTCTAAACCATGATTGCGACAGTGCATATAATACAGTTCACTGGCAAATCAACGCCGCAAAAAATGAAGTAGTCATTATGCACGCACTTCGTGTTCTGCCGGATTATGGCGGGCGTGGATATTCAAAGCAGCTTGTCGAACATGCAATCCGGACAGCAAGAAACAGAGGTTGGAAAGCAATACGATTAGACTGTCTGAAAGGGAATGATATACCTGTCAAAATGTATCAGTCATACGGTTTTAAATATGTGGATACTGTGGATATTACTTATGTCGATATAGGTATTCCCATGCCATTTCATCTTTATGAGCTTGTTTTGGGATAAACAGTTTAAGCGCAGGGCATGGGCCGCGTTCTCCGGGTTCTGCAATTCCTTCAGCGTCGAATTTGTTGTCACGATTAAGGGCTTGCCGCTCCCTTTTCCTCCATGCGTTGACAGCTGCATAGCGTATGACGATTCTGCAAAAGACGTTAAATGTGTATTCGATATGCTCCTTGTACGCTTCTGTACAAATCATAGAAATTCCTTCTTTCCGGATCGTGTAAGCCGCACTACGAATTAACAGAACGTCTAAAGATAACCCATGTGCTGATAAAATAGCAAAACAACAAGATTACCAGAATTCCCACTGTTACCCCAATCTGTAACATCAATGTGGTAAAACCTATATATGCAGAGACTTCGGCTGATATGGTCTGAATAAAATAACCAATCACAACAGCGGCTATCATGATTGCTACGATAATTGGAAGCCCAAACCATATACGCAGCTGTTTCAAGATAAGTTTATTGATATGCTGCTCATCTACACCTAATTTTCGGAGTACAGAGAAGCGGTATTTATATTGTCCTGCGTCTAAAAGCTGCTGTAAAGAAAGCACTGTAAGGCAAATTACCATCAGTACAACCGCACCATAAATCATGCCTGTTTGCAGAATAAAGTTATTTGCGATTGCGCTATTTGTTTGAAGCGTGCTGAAACGCACACCATATAAGGCACCGCTTTCTGCCTGCTCCGGGTATTCTGCTGCAAAAAGCCTTTCCAGCTCCCTTGCGTTTTCGTAAGTGATGTTTTTTGTTGTTGTAATATAACGGTTTCTCATAACTGGCAGCAATTCCTCACATATTTTATCCGGAAATACATAAAGGACATCTGTATAGGAATTATAAAGTGTTTGTCCCATTGCTTCCCTGGAATAAGACTGCTCGGAAATATTCAGCGTTCCCCCATCTGTTGCAACGCTGGTATGTTCTGCAATAAAACGATTTCTTTCTTCTTCCGTTGCTATTGTTTTCCATTGTGTTATAAATTCATTATCTCCTAAAGAAATCTGCTCATATCCCAGCATTTTCCGTATTGCATTATAATCACTTAAAGAAATCGCCACGACAGGAAAGTCATACTTTATCCGCTTGTGAAAATCAGCTTTTTTCGGAAGATACAAACTAAAAGTGCAATCATACGCCGTATCTATTTCATGCGATGCAAAAAAATCAGTAATGATTTCATAATTGTCCTGTGGCAGATTTTTTTCTTCATACACACGATTGTACATGGAATATACCTGCACATCATACATAGAACGTGCACCCAGATAGCCAGAAGCCCAGCCCGTCAAAACAGGCGCAGCAATAAACAGGAAAATAGCAAGCACAAGAGTTATGCAAATCAATGTCATTGTTTTACTGGTCGTATTTAATTTTGAAGTAATCTGACCGTAAAAGAACAGTGCTTCCCCATGGTATCGGTGTTCTGGTGATTTTTCTTTCCATGTGACAATAAAGCTGCTGGCAAGATAAATCAATGCACCTATAAAGAAAAGCAGATCAGTCAAAAGAAACATCAGATATTGATTGAGCATTCCAGCACCTAAAGGCAGATAATATTTATTTGCTAATGGCGCAACACTGGCTGTTGCAAAAGCATTTAGTACAGAACATATCAGCAAGCCAGTTATAAGCATATTCTTTTTTCTTTTTTTAATCAGGCAAAATACAGGCCAAAGCAAAGTGAGCAGCGGAAAAAGAATATTTCCCCAATACATGAGCTGTACCGGAAACGGAAAGCGGGCGTCATAATAAAACCAAACCTTTTGTATTCCTGTAATCAATGCCCATACTGTAATCAGTTCAAAGAATATTACTGCAACAGAAATCCAACGGCTGTTTCCCGGTTCCGGCTCGTTCTCTTTCTCTGCGGAAAGCATAGTAATAATTTTCGTTTTCTGGATGGTACGGGTATTGAAAATACCTACCACTAAAAAACTAAAAACAAAAAATGCCACTGTCCATAAAACCGTATCCGGGAATAAAGTCCATGATATTTCATAGGGCTTTTCATAAGCCGTAAGGAGCATTGCCGTTATAAACTGGGAACAAAATACGCCGAAAAAAATACCAATCAGAATTGAAATCAATCCCATAATCAGTGTTTCTGCGAAGAAAATTCTTCCAATGGTCTTTTGTTCCATTCCCATAATAGATTGAATGGCAAACTCTTTTTGTTTCTGCCGGAGCATATAATGGTTGACAAACCGTATCAAGAATAACAACAGCAATGTTATCATGCAGATTACCGCTTTCATTCCATCGCTTAACAGAGTAAAATCATACTCACTTCCTATATCCGGGTTATAATAGCTGCTGGAAATAGAGAGAAACGCATAAAACAGGGTAACGCAGATGGTCATTGTGACAATGTAAATCAAATAATCTTTTGCAGACCGCTTTGCATTTTTGAAAATTAGTTTAGCATACATGGCTCTGTCCTCCTCCAATGATAGTAAGGACATTCAGTATTTTATCAAAAAAGGCGTTTCTGCTGTCATTGCCCTTACGCAGTTCCATAAAGATTTCCCCGTCTTTCAAAAAGAGGATACGGCTTGCATAGCTGGCGGTAAAAGCGTCATGCGTTACCATAAGAATGGTTGCCCTAAGCTGCTCATTGATACTTTGGATGGTAGACAACAGCATTTGAGATGAATGGCTGTCTAATGCCCCTGTGGGTTCATCTGCCAATAAGAGTCTGGGATTGTTGATAATCGCTCTTGCACAGGCGCAGCGCTGCTTTTGCCCCCCTGATACCTGATAGGGATATTTGTTTAGGATGTCACTGATATTCAGTTTCCCGGCTATTTCCAGAATACGGGGTTCTACACTCCCGGCAGGTGTGTGATTGATTGCCAGTGCCAGCGCAATGTTTTCTGAAATTGTCAGTGTATCTAATAAATTGAAATCTTGAAATACAAACCCCAAATTTTCCCTGCGAAAACGGGCAAGGGATTTTGGCTTGATTTCTGTCACATCTGTTCCCTCTAAAAAAATGTGCCCCGCACTAACTGTATCAATGGTGGAAATACAGTTGAGCAGCGTTGTTTTTCCAGAGCCGGATGCCCCCATAATGCCGAGAAATTCCCCGGCTTCAACGGAAAAGCTAATATCCCTGATGGCTTTGGTAATATTTCCGCCATTGCCATAGTATTTCTGGATATGCTCCAGTTTCAAAATTGTGTTCATTTGATAAGCCTCCTTACTGTTTTATGCCTCTATTGTAAAGGGTGCTTTTCATTTTTTGTATCAAGTTTTCTTACGAAGTTCTTACAAGTTTGAAACAAGCTAAAAACAGCCATTTTTGGGGGTGTAGTAACACAAATAGACTCGCATAGCGAGCCTCGGATATCAATATTCCCACCTTAAGACTATTACTTTGGCGCACCTGCACATCAAAACCAAACGGATGGGTGCATCTGATACTGATGCCGGGATGCCATATTTATATTTTGAGGTAGGAAAATTATATCACAAAAACTTGAAAAGCGAAAGCCACAAATAAGGTTTCATAACCCCATTGGTGCCTTTCGCAGAAAGGCGGATTATAAAAATGTAAGAAGTGCCGGGCAAATATGTATAGTTGCCTTGCATATCACCCCTGCACCCTGATAATAAAATCATTCATCTGAAAAGAAAGCGCAATCGTTGTGCCTTTGCTTTCAGAATGAGCAGTAAGCCCGATTCCCAACTTATCACAAAGACGCTTGCAAAGATACAAACCCATTCCCGTAGAATTTTTTCCAATCCGCCCGTTTTTGCCTGTAAACCCTTTTTCAAAAATACGGGGTAAATCACTTTTGGGAATACCTATCCCATTATCGCTGACCGCCAAAACAACCCTGTCATTTGTCTTTATCGCAGAAAAGTGTAAAACAGGCTGTTCGATACGATATTTTATCGCATTGCCGATAATCTGATTTAAGATGAACCGAACCCACTTATCATCCGTATAAACTTTTGTCTCTATATCATCTATCGTAATCGTCATGTTACTTTGGCGCAGGAGATATTTATTGTCTGCGACTGCACGATGCACAACATCACATAAGTTTGTCTCACGGACAGAATAGTCTTTCTCTGTATGTTCACTTCTGGCATAATAAAGTGCCTGTTCCGTATATTGATTGATATGCTCTAACTCTGCCAGTATTTCTCTGGCAAAAGGGGAACGGTTATTCTCACAAAGCAGCTTTATTGCCGTAATCGGTGTTTTTACTTCATGTATCCACTGCTCAATGTATTCTTTATATTCTTTTCGCTCATTTTGTATTGCGCCTATTTTTTCAAGCATGGATTTTTCTGCCATCTTCATAATCTGATAAAAAACCTGCTCGTCTGCTTTCCCCGGTATCGTCATAATTTCCGGTATTAGATACCGTTCTTCTAACCGTTCTGTCATATCCAGTAATTGATTCAAATACCTCTTTCGCACATAGTAAACAACCAATAGATAAGTGGTTAAAATAATAAACCAGACTGTAAAGATAAACAGAACAGTTTGAAACTGGTTTCCATTTGCAAATAAAAACAAGGCAAGCGCCAGCATACCCATAAGGTTTACAAGAATAGCTGGTACTTGATTTTTTAGATATAGTTTTCCACTCATAATGTATATCCTTGTCTGTGTTTTGTCTTAACAAAATCAGTAAGTCCGATTTTATTGAGTTTATCACGAATACGGGCAACATTGACACTTAGGGCATTATCATCAACATATAGTTGATTATCCCAAAGAAAGTCCACAATGTCATTTCGGGGGCAGATTTTTCCAGCGTTCTTAAAAAGATAGTATAGGATTTTCAATTCATTTTTTGTCAATTCCGCCTTTTGCCCGTTGTATTCTATTACACTGCTTGCGGGGTGCAGCGTTGCTCCGTTCCATGTAAAAAATTCTTCTTGCGGGGAAGGGTATGCCCGTTTTAACAGTGCAGCAATTTTGGCAAGCAGGATTGCAGTGTTGTAGGGCTTTGTAATAAAAGCGTCGCCACCCAGCATAATGCTGTTCAGTTCGTCCATATCTGTGTTGCTGCTTGTCACAAAAATAATAGGAATTTCTGAAAAAGTGCGAATCTCCGAGCATATTTCAAAGCCATTGTTTCCTGGCAGCTTTATATCCAAAATAACTAAATGTGGAACAAACGCTTTTATTTGCTGGATTGTCTGGGAAAAGTCTGTAACAGCAAAAACCTCATATCCATTTCCGGATAAAAGGGTCTTTAGCTGTGCCTGTATGGTCAAATCATCTTCAACGATATATATTTTCTTCATAAAGATACCTCCCTGATACCCTATTATACTGTATCAGAGAGGTTTTCTCAATCCATATTGTAGAATAGCAATGGAATAGCGGGCTGATATCTATCAAATTCTTGTGTGTTACTTTATGACTCATGCGCATTCTTATAAGGCTTCTCTTTATTTGAGTTCAAGAGGCTGCGGATATCCCTTTTTACCTGAATGTTTTATGTTATCTATCGCTTTGTCTCGATTCCATACAATAACATCCATGTTAAATAGTTTTCATTATCTATACCTCAATGCCTGCCTCTGCAAGCATTTTTTAAGCTTTGCAATTTCAGCTGCGTTATCTGCTAGCTTTGCTGCGTTATCTGCTAACTTTGCATCCTGTTCTGCCAGCCGTACCTTAAATTCTACAATCTCTGGTGCCAGCAGTTCTTTTAATTCCTCACACATTTCATCACCCTCCTGTATCATTTGCTTAAACCGTTTCGTGTTTGCTTCTGATGCCATATACAGACAAGCATAGGATAACACCTTGTAAAATGTTCCTGCATTTATATCATCGCCTGGCGACTTGTATTCAAAGATATTATTTCCCAGAAAAAAATCTCCAATCTCATTTTTGATTACTACATTCTTTTTTCCCGAATTATTAAATAAGTTGTCGGAAATAGTCTAAATTAATGGACAGGATGTACAACCCGACAACTTATAAATGGGCATGGCTGAACTGTTATGAATCTTCCCTACTCAATTTGATTCAGCATTGCACGCAGCATCATAATATGATATTCTTCATCCTTTATAATTCTGCATAGCACATCATTCACATATGTATCCTGTATCCTTTTGATATGCATTTGATACTGGTTAATAGCTGCCCGCTCACTCTCAATATCCGCCAACAGCATTTTATCAAAATTTTCAGGAATTGCGAGACATTCCGGCGACCACATCCACTGCCGTCCGCCTGGCTGCCTGGATACGAAACAAACCTTTCCTCCCAGCAGATGAATCAGTTCCCCTAATTTTTGCAGATGCATCATTTCCGCCATTGCAATCCCCAAAATTGTTCTCGCCATAGAACAGTTTTCACAAAACATCCGATTTTGATTATTAATATATTGCGTAATTGCAGACAATTCCGACACCATTCCACAGTAATCAATACTAAGCAAATCTGCATAATCCCTATTTTTCTCCCTCACCTGTATCGGCGGATAGGGCAAATCCATCATTGCTGGTCTGATACCAGAAAAATTACAGTCACTTACAATTTTTTTTGCATTATTTTCCATTGACCTGTTCCCACATAAACCACTTTATCCATAATATATTAAATAACATCTGTTCTCGTTCGCAATAGCACGAATTTTTTTCAAGGTTTAAAACTGTCCCCTAATATTTTCTAAAAATTGTGTATTTTCATACTGACACTTTATATTATATATTGTTAATTGGTAACAAAATCCCATTATCTGAAAGGAATTTACTGCAATGAAAAAAATAGCCTTGATAAATGATCTGTCCGGTTTTGGAAAATGTTCCCTGACAGCAGCAATCCCTGTGATATCTGTACTAGGGATACAGGCATGTCCTCTGCCAACTGCCATACTGTCCGCACAGACCGGTTTTCCAGAATACTACTGTGATGATTATACAGACAAGATGAATTATTTCACAGACGAATGGGCAAATATGCAGGTTTCCTTTGATGGGATCTATTCAGGATATCTTGGAAGCGCTGCGCAGATGCACAATGTTTTGTATTTTCTTGAAAAATTTCATACAAAGAATACCCTTTATCTGGCAGATCCTGTTATGGGCGATAATGGGGAACGGATTCGCATCTTTACTCCGGAACTTTTGAATAATATGAAGGAACTGACAAAACATGCGGACATTATCACGCCAAATCTGACAGAACTTTGTCTTCTTGCAGATACAGACTATCTGTTATTGACAAGTCATGCAGCCGACTCTGACTATACGCATTATACAGAAGATACCGCGCATAAATTACTGAGACAGACCCGCAAAAAACAGACGATTCTTGTGACTGGAATTATCCGAAGCACAACTGAGCAGACTTTTATGGGAAATCTAGCAGTGGCAGCAGACAAAAGCTTTTATTTGGAAATGCCCTTTACAGGAGACAGCTTTTCTGGCACTGGTGATTTAATCGCTTCTGTCATCGCCGGAAGCCTGATAAATGGACTAACGATAGAAGATGCTCTCAAAAAAGCCATTACTTTTTTGCAGCCTGCCATTGAAGAAGCTTCCCGCAGCCACATCGCAGCCAACCATGGCATTTGCTTTGAAAAATATTTAAACTTATTATTATAATATATGATTCAAATTTAGGAGGACTAACCATGACAACACGATCTCTTATCAACGCAAACCAAAAACGAAGCAGTAAGCTGAAATACCTGACTATGACAGGTCTTATGGCCGCTATGATCACTTTGATGACTGCCTATATCTGCCATATTCCTACCGGTATCAATGGCGGGTATATTCATTTTGGCGATTCTTTGATTTATCTTGCGGCGGCGCTGCTCCCTGCTCCTTATGCCTTGGCGGCGGCGGCAATCGGCGGAGGGCTGGCAGATTTGCTGACTTCTCCTATCTGGGCTCCAGCCACCATCATTATCAAAATGCTAATTACAATCCCATTTACCAGCAAGTCTGCCAAAATTATTACGCCGCGAAATATTATTGCTGCCATCATTGCTTATTTTATATCGGGGTTCTGCTATTATATCGCGGAATATCTCCTTTTTGGCTCATGGACTGCTTTGATTGCCTCTCTTTCAGGAAGCTTGATCCAATCCGGAGGCAGCGCTGTTTTCTTTATTATATTGGGTATTGCACTCGATAAAATTCACGTAAAAACCAAATTTATCAATGAAAATTAAAATTGGAGGATTTTATGGCAGACATTTTATATACATACAAAAATCAAGTTTATGCCAATATTACAAATCGCTGCAACTGTAACTGCACCTTTTGCGTTCGTTGTCTCAAAGATTCCGTTGGGGAGTCAGATACGTTGTGGCACAAAAGTGAGCCAACTTTAGAAGAAATTCAAAAGGCTATGGATACTTTTGATTTCTCAGGATATGATGAATTGGTGTTTTGCGGCTATGGTGAACCTACCTGTGCGCTTGAGAATCTGATTGCGAGCGCCGCATACGCCAAAAAACAGTACAAAATCGCAATTCGACTGAATACAAATGGACTAGGCAATCTGCACCACAAGAGAAATATTATACCGGAGCTTGCCAAGGTGATTGACAATATATCTATCAGCTTAAATGCTCCAACTGCCGAAAAATATCAGGCTGTCACAAGACCCCAGTTTGAGAATGCTTTTCCGGCCATGTTAGAATTTGCATCTCTTGCAAAAGCCGCTTTTGTGCACACACAGTTTTCGATTGTCGATATCCTTCCGGCAGACGAAATCGCCGCCTGCCAGAAAATTGCTGATGACAGAGAAATTTATTTAAAAATCAGAAAGTATAGTTAATCACTTATCCGAGCAGTCCCGACTCCACAAATAACTGTATGCCTGCGTTCTTGCAGCAAATCTGGCTGTTTTTAAAAGTGCACGAAGTTCTTCTTTGGTATACCATTTCGGCTCAATTTCCTCCACTGTGGAGGTACTTGGCCGAAAGGTTCCTCTTGCTTTTCCCACAACACAGACATTAATTTCATTGCTAAATCCTACGGCGCTGTAGCTAGGTCCTATAAAATCGTCTATTTCATACAGCTCAAGCCCTGTTTCTTCCCACAGTTCCCGCTTGGCACTCTCAACAGGTTCTTCTCCTTCATCGATCAATCCTGCTGGAAAATTATAAACCCAGTCTCCCACTGCCATACGAAATTCCTTGTTGATCAAGAGTTTCTGGCCGCTCTCATCTGTTGCGATAATTACGACAGAATCCGGTTTCGTGCCATTGAGCGACGATATCGAATCAAGATGGCGGTTGCGGCTGATGATTTCATACACCTTTTCTTTGTGGTCCACCGTTTCATATGTAACATCATAACGTGTGATAAATTTACCTTCTTCTCCCTTTTTTATCTCTTTAAATTTCATGGTTCAAATTCCTTTCTTATTTTTGTTCTGCTTCCGCCTTTTTATCCTACTGCAATTTTATCAAGAATACCTGTCAAATGCGCAATCGCCACGCCATAATTGGTCATTGGTACATGCTGCTGTTTTGCCCGGTCTATTCGCGACAACACATATTTCCGATGAAACATGCAAGCTCCGCACTGAATGATAAGATCATACGCTGACAAATCCTGTGGAAAATCAGTTCCGCTCTTTATTTCTACGGAAAGATTCTCTCCATATCGCTTCCGCAGCATAGCTGGAATCTTCACCCGCCCAATGTCTTCTGAAAGCGGTGCATGTGTACAACATTCTGTTATCAGTACCTTCGAATTGGCATTCAGGCTATCTAGTACTTTGGCTCCTTCCATATAATAAGGCAAATCTCCTTTGTAGGCAGCAAACAGAACAGAAAATGACGTTAGCATACTTTCTGCAGGTTTTTGTTCATATACATAGCGAAATACCTGTGAATCCGTAATAATGAGCTTTGGCGGCTTGGCAAGCGCTTTCAGTCCGTTTGTCATTTGATTCACAGTCGTGCTGACTACAATGCATTTTTTGTCAAGAAGCTCGCGTATTGTCTGTACCTGCGGCAAAATAAGACGCCCCTTTGGCGCTTGTATATCCTGGGGCATCACCAACATAACAAGGTCCTCTTTCCCCACAAAATCTCCTGTTATTGTTCTCGCGTCAAAATCTTCAGGAATCAGTCGCGCAAGCCGCTCTCTGACTTGATCGATGCCTTCCATTGATAGCGCACTTACTGTCAAAGGTACTGTTTTTGTCTGTTCTTCAATTTGTGCGGACAGTGACAAAATAGCTGCCTGTTCTCTGCTGTCACATTTACTTATCACGGGCAAAACAGGTGTATTTTTTTCTTTGAAAAACTGACACCATGCAAGTTCCTCAGCAATATCCATATCAGAAAACAGCACAATTGCAATATCGCTTTTCTGCGCTGCAAGTTTCGTTTTTTCCACTCTGCTTTTGCCAAGACTGCTGTCATCATCAAATCCAGCCGTATCGATTATGACACAAGCACCCAAAGGATTTATTTCCATTGGTTTACGAACCAAATCTGTTGTCGTTCCAGCTATCTCTGATACAATGGAAACCTGCTGTCCTGTAAATGCGTTCACAAAAGAAGACTTGCCGCTATTTGTCCGTCCAAAGATTCCAATATGGAGCCTTTGCGCTCCTGGTGTTTCATTCAAACTGCTCATAAATACCCTTTCTTATTATAATTTCCGCTTCTGCCCTTGTTTATTATAAATACCCTAAAACCTAAAGTCGCGGTGTCCGCGCTCAATCTCACCTATTGTCTCTGCTGCTCTTTGCTTGACTTTTGGATTCGGAATTTTTTCAAGCTCCCGTTCTATCAGTTCCATACCAATCTTTTTGGTCTCTTCACTGGCATAATCCACCAAATATTCCTTGAGTGTTATCAATGCATTTGGATGGCAGCAGTTTAGAATCTGCATATTTTTGCAAAGCGCCATGAAACGGTCTCCTGTTCTTCCCTCCCGATAACATGCCGTGCAAAAGCTTGGAATATAGCCAAGCTTCATCAGCCAGTTCACCACTTCATCAAGTGTCCGCTGATCGCTCACATCAAACTGTGCACTTGTCACCTCGTCAGGAATTTCCGGTTCTGCATATCCGCCTACACTGGTACGCGAAGCTCCGCTAATCTGAGATACCCCAAGCGGCAGTACTTTTTCCCGAACCTGCTGGCTTTCTCTGGTGGAAATTATCATGCCGGTATAGGGTACACTAATACGAATCAGCGCACAAATCTTTGCAAAGATATCATCACTAATACCATTGTCAAACGCTGACGGGTCAATGTCGTCTGCATGTTTTACCCTTGGCACACTGATAGTATGCGGACCTACACCATGTACTGCCTCTAAATGTTCTGCATGCATCAAAAGTCCTGCAAATTCATAACGGTACATCTCAAGTCCAAAAAGCACACCGAGACCTACATCGTCGATTCCCCCTTCCATCGCTCTGTCCATTGCCTCTGTATGATAGGCATAGTCATGCTTTGGTCCGGTTGGATGAAGTTTCTCGTAGCTTTCCTTATGGTATGTTTCCTGAAAGAGAATGTATGTTCCAATTCCTGCGTCATGAAGCTTACGATAATTTTCTACCGTTGTTGCTGCAATATTCACGTTCACGCGGCGAATCGCCCCGTTTTTGTGCTGAATACTATAAATCGTTTTGATGCTCTCTAGGATATATTCGATTGGATTGTTTACGGGGTCTTCCCCTGCTTCGATAGCAAGCCGCTTATGTCCCATATCCTGTAACGCTGTTACCTCTTTTACAATCTCCTCCTGTGTAAGCTTTTTTCTGGCAATATGTTTATTTTTCATATGATAAGGACAATATACACAGCCATTCACACAATAATTTGACAAATATAATGGTGCAAACATAACAATGCGGCTTCCATAAAAATCTTCTTTTATTTGATTGGCAAGCGTATAGATTTCCTTTATTTTTTCCTCATCTTGACATGCCAAAAGAACAGACGCCTCCCTGTGGTCCAATCCTTTTCTAAGCCTTGCTTTCTCAAGAATCTTGTCAATAAATTCCATATTTTGATGATTTTCGTCTGCATAAGCAAGCGTTTCTTGAATCTCCTTATCTGAGATAAACTCCTCTGCTTTCAGTGATTTTACATTGTACATCTCTTTTCCTCATTTCTGTACGGCTTTTTTATCTCAAAAGTTTGTGAACCGCACAGACACAAACTTTGGTAAAATTGAACGATTCGTTATCGAAAATCTCCTCTGTCAGTCACTATTTGATATCCAATCTCGCTCATTTTATTTGATAACTCTGTTATCCCTTCCGCCGCCTCGACGCCAGTATAAATTTTATTGTCATACAGCTTATAGTTGTCCCTTACCTTGGCAGGCGAAAGATTTGGCATCACAACATTTGCCCCCGCTGTTATCCCAAGTTCACGCCCCCTGGAGTGAATTGTCCCAAGTGCAGTCGTTGCCGGCAAGAGTACATGCGGATTCATTAGTCTGATAATGCTTAATAACCTGAGTGTTCTGTCAAGTGTTCCTGCCTTTTGTTCCCCAAAAGGAGTATCCTTTTGCGGTATAAAAGGACCGATTCCAACCATATGCGGCTGAAACTCCCTCATAAAAATCAAATCCTCATATAGCGTCTGCATTGTCTGATATGGAGAACCCACCATAAACCCACACCCTGCCTGATAACCAATTTCTTTCAATTGTGAAAGACACTGCTTTCTGTTTGCCAGGCTCATCTCAGATGGATGAAGCTTTTTGTAATGCTCTTCATTGGCTGTTTCATGTCTAAGCAAGTATCGGTCTGCACCAGCATCAAAAAATGCTTGATAACTTTCCCTGCTTTTCTCACCAATCGAAAGCGTCACTGCACAGTCAGGATAGTTTGACTTGATATCAGAAAGGATACTGCAAATTTTGTCATCTGTAAAATATGCATCTTCACCGCCTTGTAGTACAAATGTTCGAAATCCAAATTCATAACCTTTATGGCAGCACTCTAAAATCTGATCATGAGACAAGCGGTATCGCTGTATCCTGTTATTATCCTTACGGATACCACAATAAAAGCAATTATTTTTGCAGTAATTGGTAAATTCGATCAATCCTCTGATATAAATAATTTTACCATAAATCCTATCTGCCGTTTCTCTGGCTTTTCTTTTTAGATATCTTAACCCATCTTCATTCTGGGTTGTCAGCAGCATTTCAAATTCTTTTTCTCCTTCTCTGCCCTTTTTGAACATATGTTCCACACAGAGTTTATCTATGATTTCTATTAGTATTTGTCGTTCGTTCCCTTCTGTCTTTTCGCTATTCAAAACATCTCCCCAATTTCTATAACTTTTTCATTTCTCTAACACCTGTATTTTGCCGAACTGATTTCTGCTGTATTTTAGTGTACCACTTTTCTGCCCCTCTGCCTACCGGAAATAAATATGTATCAAAAAGAATTCACAAAATTTTTTATTTATTATTTTCTGACTTTATGCTAAAATTATAATATAAGTCAGAAAATAACACATTTCCAGAAAGAAAAGGAGTTCACATATGAAATATAAAGTATTGTTAACGGGAAACAGCAAAAAACTGATTAATGACTTTTTTGTTCAAATGGATTTAGCTTTTGAATGCATATCTTCCTCTTTGATATTTGACGATTTAAAAAGACATGCTGACTATTTTAAACCGGATGTTTTTGTATTCTGTATGCGCACCGAAACCAGAGATGATATGATCACCATTTCCAGTTTTCACGAAATGCTTAAAAAGTTAGATATCCCCTATGTTGCAATCGGTGACAACACCGCAATTGACAATATAAATAAAATAGTAAATGGTGAACCTGACCTTGCCTTGCGGCTTCCTATCAGCACAAA
Source organism: uncultured Lachnospiraceae bacterium (assembly GCA_910586585.1). Taxonomy (GTDB): domain Bacteria; phylum Bacillota; class Clostridia; order Lachnospirales; family Lachnospiraceae; genus COE1. Next base: position 30,727 of record CAJUKA010000005.1, on the reverse strand, counting down.
CAACATTCAGGAAAATATCCAAAAATTCGTGATAACCTATCGGGCAGAAGCAGCTATGAGAGCAGAGACGGCATCTCAAACATCTTCTGCTGCGCCTGTTGACAGTACGGTTGATGTCCTAGCAAAAATTGATGCTGAGATTGAAATGATGGCAAAAGGAATCAGCTCAAAAGCATCCTCTGCTTTCAGCGCTGTTCCCAGAGAGCCAGAACAGCCATGGCGCCCTCGTATCCTGATTATTGACGACGCAACGATTGTCCACAAAACACTAAAAGGGCATCTTGATGATGAATATGAAGTGGCTACTGCCATAAATGGAAAAATTGCGCTTCGTTTCTTGCAGACAAAGGAAGTCAGCTTAATATTGCTTGATTATGAAATGCCAGATATGAATGGACCTTCTGTTCTCAAAAAACTTCGCGAAGACCCCTATCTTGCCAAAATTCCTGTTGTTTTTTTGACAGGCATTAATGATATGGAAAAAATCAAACATGCGCTTTCTTTGAAGCCACAAGGCTATTTATTAAAACCTATTAACAAAGAACTTTTACTTGAAAAAATACATGAATTAGTCAAAAAACCTATGATCTAAATTCATAGGTATAATAATGGAGGATTATTGTGAACAATGAAATTACCCTAACGGATCTTTTCGATGTAGAGATGCTACAGCGTTTACAGGACGCGTTTGCAAAAATGATGGGGCTTGCAGCCATTATCACAGATGCTAATGGCATTCCTGTCACTAAGGGAACAAATTTCACCGAATTTTGCAGCAAATACACCAGACGGTCGCCCATTGGACGGCTGCGATGCCAGCAATGTGATAAACATGGCGCGGAACTTGCTTTAAAAGTGGGATCTTCTGTAACCTACTACTGTCATGCAGGGCTGATGGATTTTGCTGCTCCTATTATGGCTGGCGACAAAATGGTAGGCTGTTTTGTCGGCGGACAGGTGCTCACTTCCCCGCCTGATATCACAAAAATTATGCAGGTTTCATCTGAAATTGATGTAGACCTGATTAATTTCCTTCAAGCCGCCCTAAGTGTTCCTTATATCAAAAAATCAAAACTTGAAAATTCCGCAGTTTTTTTATATACACTTACAGATGCGCTTTCTAGTATTGCCTACCACAAATATATTATCAAAGAAGCCAATATCGAAATTGAAAAAGCTGCAAACATGAAATCAGACTTCCTCGCCAATATGAGCCATGAACTGCGCACGCCAATGAATGCCGTCATTGGTATGGCTGAGATGGCTCTGCGTGAGGATATGACACCTGCCGCGAAAAACTGTGTTACCCAGATCAAAAATGCCGGAAAATCGCTGCTTACAATTATCAATGACATTCTTGATTTCTCAAAAATTGAATCCGGCAAAATGGATATCATGTCCCTTGAGTATGAACCACTTTCCATGATAAATGATGTATCCAACATTATCATCACGCGTATTGATAATGGGAATATCGAATTTGTATTGGATATCAACCCTAATATGCCCAAAACTTTATATGGAGACAATATACGGCTGAAACAGATTATTATTAATTTGGCAAACAATGCCGCTAAATTCACAAAATGCGGTCAAGTACTCCTAAAATTTGACTTTGAGCGCACCTCAGACAGCACGATTAATTTTATTTGTTCTGTTGTAGATACTGGAATTGGCATCAAATCAGAGGATATGGATAAACTTTTCAAGTCCTTTCAGCAAGTTGACAGCAAACGAAACCGCAATATTGAAGGTACTGGCTTGGGGCTTGCTATCAGCAAACGGCTATTGAGTTTAATGAATGGTGATATCAAAGTCGAAAGTGTATATGGTGAAGGTTCTACGTTTTCCTTTACTGTTCCGCAGCGCGTGATCGAAGATGAGCCTTCTGTCTCTTTGGCGGAAAGACCCGCTGCACGTGCTTTTGGCTGGATCAAAAATCATTATGTGCATGAACAGTTAAAAAGAGATATGCGTAAGCTTGATATTAATTACACGCCTATTGAAGGAATTGATATCTTATCATATTTAAAAGAAAATGAAGAACTGCTTAATGATGCCTACCTGTTTGTATCGCTTGCAGATTTTGTCAAACCGCTACAGGATTTTTTGGAAGAGCACAAAAAAATAAATGTTGTCATTTATGCTCCTTATAATGTTTCTGTACAATATGACAGTTTGCCAAATGTTGCGATAGCAAGTGCACCTATGTCCATCATGTCCATCGCTGCCATTTACAATCACGAATCGCTCAATCTGTATGATAGCCCGTCCTCTGATCAGATTTTTGACTTTACTGCAGAAACAGCAAAAATTTTGATTGTAGACGATAACTCCATCAACCTTACCGTTGCTGAAGGACTTCTAGAACCACTCAATATGCAGATTGATACTGCCTTAAGCGGAAACGAAGCACTCGACAAAATTTCCCAGACGCGATACGACCTCATACTTATGGACCATATGATGCCGGAGCTTGATGGTATTGAAACGACGCATATTATTCGACGTATGCATCCAGAATATGATGATGTGCCAATTATTGCGCTGACAGCCAATGCAATTGGAGATGTGAGAAGCATGTTCATCAAAGAGGGAATGAATGATTTTGTGGCAAAACCAATTGAAGTACGCATGTTTGTCATCAAAATACGAAAATGGCTGCCAAAAGAAAAAATTAAAAAACACACTGTCTCAACCAAAAGAACCGCTGTCAAAAAAGCTACAGCAAAAATAGCTGCTTCTATTCAAAAAATACCTGGCTTAAATGTTGAAGACGCCCTGAAACTGGTAGGCAATGAAAAACTGTATATGAATATCCTAAAAGATTATTATATCGCGATACCAAAAAAGATAGCGATGATACAAACCTATTTAGCGGAACAGAACTGGCATAATTATACCATAGAGGTTCATGCGCTCAAAAGTGCATCGCGTCAAATTGGTGCAGATGAACTCTCCAGAAAAGCGGCTGCTCTCGAAGATGCTGGAAATGCAAAAGATATTGATACAATTCTAAAAAATACAGATGCGCTGCTTTCTCTGTATGCTCACTATACAGACGTGCTCAAGCCTCTCTTTCCAGACAAACAAGAATCAGGAAACAAACCTGTTATTACAAACTCCGTTCTCTTGGAGGAATTTGAAAATTTAGCCCACGCTATCAATGATTTGAATATCGATCAAATGGAATCGTCCATTCAAAAGCTCGAACAATACTGTTACGACGAAAATAATTCCGAACTTTTCAAAAAGCTTTGCGATGCAGTATCCAATATGGACCCTGATGCATGTGAGGAAATCATTGCAGAATGGAAAAAATTGATGTAACGTCAATCTTCCTATAAGGTAAAAAGGATATCGAAATGATATCCTTTTTAGCTTATTAATAGTCCTATTATCACAAAATCTGTATTTATGGATGCTGGATTTTTTACAATCTTTATCATATGCAGACCCAGTTCTCCGTTTTCGGACTTAAATAACTCTTCTGTGTCTGTCTCTGTACCATAAAACTCTACATAATTGCCATCTAACGTAGTTACATAGGTATCATCAATATATACATCATACTGTCCAAAGCTGCCTTCTACTGTTCTTTGATAAAGAATCCCTATATTGCGCGCCACCACCAAAAAGGAAATATACGATCCATCTTCCATCGCGTACCAGTTATTCCCAAAATGATAGTTAAAATCGTAAACGTCATACCCTAACATCTGAAGTGGTGTGATTGTCTCCGCATTCTCAATATGCGCATTCTGGTAAACCTGCGGGGTTGCCGGCGGCGGCAGTTCATAGCGCTGCAAACGTTCTGCCTTGATTTCTATGGTGTCAAGTTTTCCATATAAGTCTTCAAGATATGTAATAATAAGCCCTGCAAAAATGGAGTGTCCCATATTATTAGGATGAACGATGTCCTCCGCAATATCAGACCACACAAAGCTGCCTGCTTCCACCTCCGGCGTGACCGCCTTGCCATAACTGAGCATTGGAAGATTGTAGTACTGTCCTAATGCTGCCTGTACGTCCTGTGAGCTTCCTCCTACTGCATTGGTCGCAAACAAAAGAACCAGCGCTGGATTGCTGTCAGACATGAGAATTTTGCGTATCAAATTCTCATAGCTGTTCATACAAAATTCTGTATACGTGTCATTGACTGCAAATTCCATAAACACAAGGTCAGGCTTATGAACCAAAAGTTCGGAATCTACTCGGTGAACGCCCAAATATGACGAGGTTCCGCCTACACCTGCATTGATAACATTAATTTGTGCCTGCGGGAACGTATCATGCCACCATTTATACACCTGTGAAACATAACAGTCCTGTACATTGGCTGCCCCTTTTCCTTCTGTAATCGAGCCTCCAAGAAATCCGATTGTAATTTCTTCTCCATACTGCGCCCTTCTAAGCACTTGCGCAAGCCTGGATAAATCTCCCTGCGGAAAATCAATTGCTCTCTGATACATTGGAAACAATGCCGCGTCTGCCGCTTTCACATAATTTTGTGGAATGGCTGCGCATATAATGGTAATCGCAAGCCCCACAAGTCCCCGACAAATCTTCTTTCGTAACTTAATTTCTGATGTAAACATTCAAAGCTGCCTCCTGCAAAATAGTATGCCTGCTTCTCCAATTGATACAAACAAATTGGTATCTATAAGTTTACACTAAACAAAACAGAAAGTCTATACCAAAAAACAGATTGGTACACACTGGTAATTTAGTTGTTCGTGTTGCTGCAGGACCATTTCTACGCGTACCTTTTTATTCCTCAAGCAAGCCTTGTTCTCTTCTTAATTTATTATAATTGTTTACTCCACCTGGAAACATGTTCAATATACTCCAGCGCTTGGACCCCTTCATCCTTTCTGCCGCATACTCCAAATCCAAAAATAGTATGCGCAGTGCCTCGTCTATTTTACTCCGTTCCTGAAAAACAATATACTCCGTTAGCTTTGTCTCCCCCACCGGAAGCATACGAAGTTCGCTGCTGTCTATTTCACAATAAGCATAATAATCATGAATCAGCCGATAACAGCACATACTGTCACCTGCAAAAAACAAACACGCCATATTGCCTGCGCTCTGATGCAGCACAAGCGTTGAATGAAATGGACGAAATACCGTTTTATTCAGCCGCTTGACATAAATTCCATCTCCCTGAAGCATAAAATCCAGCGCAAAATAAACATATTGTCCATCTAATGTCTCGTCTATCCATTGTACAATCTGTTTTACTGTCAGTGCATCTTCTGAAATGGTCTGCTCCTCGCCTTTTTCATTGCGAACGCGGGCCCATTGTATCAATTCTCGTTTGCTTTCCAGTATTTCTTCAATCTCTTTTATCCAATAAGCGTTCTTTTTCTCTGCACGAACCGGCTGTGGAGCATCCTGTTCATCAGGCAGGCGTGTAGTAGATTCCTTTTTTGTCTGAAATCCAAAAATACCTAATAATTCCCGAATCTTTCCCAACATGGTATTCCAAAAGGTATGCATATTTTCTCTCCTTTGTCAATATAACGATAACCCCCCTACGTCTTTTTAGCAATCGTTCCGTCCAGAACTGTTACTCTTATTACGCTCTTTCCAAAGACAATCTTGAAAGTACATCCGACAGAGAATCCGCCAGCAATTCAGGTTCCGGATATCTGTTTTCATATTCAAACTCATAGGTATCATCACTGTAATCCCATGTGTACACCTTTCCGGATTCCATATCCACGCACAAAGAAAGCGGGGTATTTCCATAAGAACCGACCCTGACAAAATTGGGATGATTTTCGTCTGACAGAACAAAAATATCCTCTGTATCGTCTGTAACAGGATCAAATTCAATCACTTCGCCATCCAAAAATCCATATAATTCCAAAAAGAAATAAGAATTATAAAACTGTTTCACCTCATCACAAATATGGATTTGAAATTCTTCTTCAAGCGCATCAAAATCAATCAGATTTGACTGCTCAACATAGCTCCATTGAATATATCCACCCTCTTTTATTTCACCAAAAAAGCAAATTGATGGCTCATCGGCCATTTCTACATCTACTGTGGGATAAGATTGATACTTTTCCTTATGCCATTCTATCATCATATCCAAATAATTTTTTAATACTTCTTTTAACATCTTTTCTCTCCTTTGTTCGGCTATCCTTGCATATGATATATTGTAGCACATACGTTCTTTAATTGCAATTGTAATTTACAAAGATTTGCAGTCACTCTGCTTTTCTAATACCCCTTTTTTCTCACAGCTGCAAGATGTTCCTGAACCAATCGTTCTACTTCTTGTATCTTTTGTGCTATACGAATTTTTTGCCGACACGCACTCATGCAGGGCATCTGAACACATTCTCGGCAATGCGCAGCGCTTTTGGCAATTCCAAGCGCCAATTTTTTTAACGCCCAATAATCTTTTCCCAGATGAAAATACTGATATTGGCGAAATAATGTGTGTATTTCTGTTCCAAAAGGACATATACATCTTTGACATCTGTCACAAGGAATCGGCGAATACTCCTGTTCCAGCACAGACAACACCTGTTCCAAAGAAGGAATCTCTGGCTTGTATATCTGGGTATCCCATGCCATGGCAGCATCAATCTGCTCTTTTGTTCCAAATCCAATCAACGCACTTGATACCGGATAGGACAGCACAAAACCAATGAGTGTATGAATCGGAAATTTTGCAGGCAAAAGCCCTGCTGCATATACCTTATTGACAAGAAATCCTTTCTTTTGAAAAAGCGCTTCTTCCCGAATACGGTCCAGCATTCCTCGCTCCAACAGGTTCCCACTGCCTTGCAGTACATCCACGCGATCATCATGCGCTCCCCGCAGCAAAATATCATAATAATGTGTAGCAATGCCCGTATACCGAATTTTTCCTTCGGCCTTTAATTCTACAAGCGCATCCAGCGCCCCGCCTCTGCCAAACACTTCTTCCTCATGGTCTGCGTCCACTAGATGGACAAAATACAAATCTGGTATTGTTCCAAGATTTTCACAGGATATTTCCACTGCTTGATACATTTCACTGCCGCCAAAAAAGCGCGCCTTATCAGAAATAAGAATGTTCTCTCTTCCGATAGATGCGGCAAATTTACCAAGTTTGATTTCCGCATCGCCATACTCTGGGACAATTGCTGTATCATACAGGTTGCATCCTAACCTGTATGCATGTTCCATCACTGCAAGCGCCTCTTTTTCATTCAGATTGAAATAATCCGGCAAAACAGGGATATTTCCTTGCAGAACAGGAATTGTGCCAAAGCTGATTTCCGATACCCTTAATCCGGTATTTCCCAACCTTCGATAAACCATTTTTCGTCTCTCCTACAAACAGCGCGTTGGGTTTCCTCTGCTGCTGACTGTTCCTATTTGGACTGTTTTCTAAACCCTATACGCGTTTTCCTCGACCTGTGCCCCTTCTGGGATCTGAATTGTTTGTACTTCCTCGCAATATGCAAAGGCTTCCTTTCCAATCCGCTTGATTGTAGAAGGAAGATGTACATTGCGCAGACTGCGGCAACGATAAAACGCTCTTTCTGGGATTTCTTCTACGCCTTCCGGAATCAGGATTTCTTCCAATGAAGTACAGTTCTCAAAAGCTCTTGCACCAATTTGCCGCAGACGTTCTGAAAGCTCTATACGACGCAAGCTCCCACAGCCAGAAAATGCATGTGCTTCAATACACTCCACACTATATGCCGCACTGACTTCACGCAGCCATTTACAGCCTGCAAAAGCACGCATTCGTATCTTTGTCACTGTTTTGGAAAACAGAATTGTTGTCAACAAATTTCCATCCTGAAATGCGCCCTCTCCTATCTCTGTAATGCCATCCGCAAGCCGAAGTCTGGAAATATTCCCCGTACATTCTACAAGCACGCCTTCTTCGTTGGTCTTAAAACAATTCAAACTGTCCATCACAGCCTGTTTTGCCAAAAAATGTAATTCCTTTTCTCGGTCTTGCAATCCCAAAAATCGAATATTTGTTCCGTTTGGTAAAATCAATTCCCGCAAATTAATGCAGTTGCGAAAAGCATATTCCCCAACTTGCACTCTTTCTGATAAAAAACAAATGCTTGTGATTTCCAGTCCATTTGCAAATGCCCAGCCGCACACCTGACGAATTTCTGCCGGAACTGTTACCTTCCCAACGCAGCCTGAACCATCCAAAAGCATATCCCGCACCATTACCATAGGCGATTCCTTGCGTTTCCTTGTCATCCAGGCCGTTCCATGAAATGCCCTTGCACCTATATATTCTACGCTTTCTGGGATTTCTACCTGTTCTAACAGCATCGCATCTCGAAATACTTCCGCCTCAATTTGCCGTATCCCTGGCGGAATCCGTACCTGTGACGCCGCCCCTCGGTATTGGATTAACTTTTCCTCCTGCTCCACTGCAAAACAGCTAAACGCGCTATGAAACAATAATCTCACTGTTTCAGGAATTTCCTCTGATAGAATATCTGCATAGCTTTCAAACATCCATTCTTTTCCCTGATATACAATCCGGTTAAGCGATGTACAGCCTGACAATGCATATTCCTTTAAAATAATGCTGCCCTGATGCCCAGACAGACATATTTTTTCAAGCCTGCTGCAATCCTCCAATGCATGGGCTCTCAAAGAAACACCGTCCTGGAACTTTGCATATTTCAAACTTTCACAGCCTGCAAAGGCATATTCTCCTATCTGATTCAGCATTGTAAAATCATAATTCTGCAGCCTTGCACAGCCGCTAAAACAAAATTCCTGTACGTCCTTTCCATTTTCACACACACAGACTTCCAAATTCTTACAGTTTGCAAACAGCCGCTTCGTTAAAATCTCTGTCTGCAAAAGATGTGCCTTCAATAGTGCTGTACACCCTGCAAAAGCTGCTTCGCCAATCTCACCGGCAGCACATTCTATCTCTTTCAGCGCACCGCATTTCTCAAAAGCATAGGCGTCTATTGTGCGCAGTTGTTTCGGAAATGCAATATCTGCAAGACTTCTGCAGCCCCAAAATGCCCCCTCTCCAATCCAACAAAGACTTTCTGGAAGTCGTATTTTATCAATCGCATGATTTCCTGCAAAGGCATATGGAGCAATCCCCTGTATTCCGTATGGAACATACACTTCTCCAGAACAATCCATACCAGATACCACAAAATTTCCTACGATATGTAGTCCATTTTCCATCCTGTCTCCAATCGGTGTTTCTGAGAATGCATGTTCTCCTACCCGCAGCAGAGCATTCACCACACATTCTGCCAACGAAATACATCCATGAAATGCTTCCTTTCCAATTTCTTGTACCTGGTCCAACTGGACTTTTCGCAGTTTACTGCATTGATAAAAAGCGCGTTCACCGACAAAACGCCATGATGAAAGACCTTTTTCTTCCAATCCATCTGTCGGCAAAATTTCCTCCAAAGCCGTACACCCAGAAAAAACTTCTGGTTCCAAACATATCATTCCAGAAGGCATAAACACCTGCTGCAATGCTTTGCAGCCTTTAAATGCCGCCGCTCCAATCGACTGTACCTGATTGGGCAGATGCACTGCCGTAATTTTGGTATTCCCATAAAAAGCGCCGCCTGCTATGATTCGCACATATTCTGGAATCCAGACTTCTCCTTCCAGATGCCCTCCATCCCAAAATATGACGCTTTGTGTCTGCTCGATATGCTGTTTCCAATGCTTTAGAAAAAGACTGCCTTCCAACGCATGTCTTCCTACGGATTCCAAAGTTTTTGGCAAAACTACCCGATTCAGCGCCGCACAGCCATATGCAAATTTATCAGGAATTTGACATACTCCCTCTTCCAGCACCAATGTCTTTAATTTGGTGCAGCCTCCAAACACATCTATCTCATACTGTTTTCCTGTCCGACTTTTGCCGCCAGATATCCATACCCTTTGCAAACTGCTCTTTGCAAATGCCAGACTTTCCAAAAATTGCGTTTTTGCAGGTATTCGAACTTCCCGCAAACCGCTGCGATAAAATGCCATCTTTCCGATTTTGGTCAAATTTTCCGGCAGCACTATTTTTTTCAGGCTTTGACAGCCATAAAAGGCACGCTCTCCGATTTTTTGCAGTGTTTCTGGCAGACATACTTCCTGTAATGCCACACATTGTTGAAATATGCTATCTTCTAACATACGAATCTTTTCTGGTATCTCAATCCGAAGCAGCTTCACGCAGTCTGCAAATGCCCCTGCACCGATTTCACAGAGTCCTTTTGGCAATGTGACAGTCTGCATCAACAGACACCCTCGAAATGCTTCTGCGCCAATCTCGCATAAACTTTCAGGAAAAATCACCTTATCAATTGTCTCATTGCCCGCAAATGCTTCCTCAGCAATTCTGGTAATCCCGTCTGGAATGATGACTCTGGTCTCCGCTCCCAGATATTGCAGCAGTATTGTTCCGCTGATTCTAAAATTTCCCAATACCTGTTTGTGTATCACGCGGACTGGCTCTGGAACCTCCGCATTCGAAACCAAAACCTTTTCTGCTGCATCATGCTCTTTTCTGTAAATATCAGACAATCCACAAAACAAATACGCTGTACCATCACAGGTTTTGACTGTCCGCAAAGAAGTACAGTTGCGAAATGCATCCTCATCAATGCTGATCGCATCCCCACACAATTGCACCTGCTCCAAACCAATACAATTACGAAACGCACGGCTTTCAATTCGCTTCAATGAGCTTGGAAGTTTGATATCCAGAATTCCCCGCATATCAAAAAAGCTGCTTTTGGCAAGTATTTCTATACCCTCTGGCACTTCTACATGCTTGATATTGATGTGAAATCGAATAAGAGTTCTATTTTCTAACTCCATCATACGAAGCAGAATATCGTTCACTACCAGTTCCATGAGCGGCGGCACTGTAAATGTTCCTGCAGCCACTTCCACCACATTAGGAATACAATAGGTTTCCCCGTCAGCAAATGCGATTTCTTTGACTTTCGCACAGCCAGTAAAAACATCACAAATACAGTCCTTATCCAATTCGCGGGATATCACAAGCTTTTCCAGAGACATCCCATTTGCAAACGCAGCCATTCCAAGCCGCTTTACGCCTGGTATATGCACTTCTTTCAAATTATCACAATACAAAAAAGCGCATTCCCCCAACTCCTGCACAGAAAACGGCAAAATAGCCTGTTTCAATGCGTGGCAGCGGTGAAATGCGTATCGTCCGATATATTGTACTCCATCTGGTATATTCACTTCTTCCAGTTTGCGGCATCCTTTAAAGGCATCCTGCATAATATATCGAAGTCCCAGCGGCAGAACTACCTTTTTCAAAGATACACAGCCTTTAAATGCGCCTTCTCCAATCGTATGAATTCCTCCTGGAACCTCGATTGTTTCCTCTCGCCCTATATAGCGTTCTAATATTCCGTTTTGAATCTGATACTGTCCTTCCATAGTTCCCTCATACTGGATTGTCTGCAAAAATCAATGCAATCACTTCTCGCAGTTCTTTCAGACTTCCACTTCTAAACAAACTTTCCTTGTACCGTTTGGTTCCCTTTTTCTTCTTCATCATATAAGAAGCAAGCTTTTTCATATAGCTTAATGTAAACGTTTCTTCATAATACTGTGCCGTCAGTTCTATCTGATCCACTAAAATTTGAAATGGGGTCTTATCACTATGCTTTCCTGTCAGATCCCGAAAAATAAAAGGATACTCCAATCCATACCTTGCAACCATAATCCCATCTGCACCTGTATCGTCCATCATTGCTGCTGCATCCTCCGCAGAAAAGATCCCGCCGTTTGCAATTACTGGTATAGAAACCGCCGCTTTTGCCTGTTCGATCTCATTTTTATGTGGCTCTCCGTCATACATCATACTCCGGCTTCGTCCATGAATCGTAATCATATCGGCGCCAGCATCCTCACATACCCTTGCAAATTCGGCAGCAAACAGATCGTCCTCGCGTATTCCAACACGACATTTCACTGTGATTATTTTTCCACTTCTTTTGCAGCCTCGTATGATCGCCGCCGCCCTTTTTGTATCCAGCATCAAAGCACTTCCCTCACCGCTTTTAAATACATTCGGGACAGGGCACCCCATATTGATATCAATGATATCAAATGCTTCCAAGAGCACACTTTTTGCCATCTGCTCCATCACGGCCGGATTGCCGCCAAGAAGCTGAACCGCCTTGATTGGTTCGTCCTTTGTTGTCAACAGGAGGCGCTTTGTCGCTTTGTCTTCATATTTGAGTGCATTCGCACTGCACATTTCCGTAAAGCATAAGCCTGCACCTAGTTCATATGCCAGCATTCGAAACGGATAACAGGTATACCCTGCAAGAGGTGCCATCAGAACATTTGACGGCAGAAGCAAGCCGCCAACACGTATTGGGGCGATATCTCCGGTCTGTAGATCCTGCATACAAATCACCTCCTATCTTTTGCCGCTGTCTAAAGTATTTGAACATTTTGTATCAAATCATCTTTTGGCTCTTGTTTGCAATAGAGAATGGATTCAATGCCTTCGTTCAAGACTTGATACCACCCCGCATCTACATCCAGCTCAAATAACTTCTCCATTTCCAATTCTGGATAGGCTAGACACTGTATCAGCTCGCTTGCTGAGACTCCAAGTAATTTCCCAGAGGGCGCATTTAACCACATAGAAGACTTGTCAATTTTATTTTCTTCCTTAAGCTCACATACTGTTTCAATACTATCTGTCAGCCAGATAATCATTTTCCCAGTATTGCAAAACTCCCTGATTATTTTTGATTCGCGCGGCCACACAATATCCCATTTTTCATCAGAAAAATCACAAACAAGCTCCGATGTACCTTTTCGGTCAAGCAAAATATCCATTGCATACAGCAAATCATCATTTTGCAATTCTTCCAAAAAGCTTTTATCTATCAGAACCAATCCATCTCCTTCTTCACACATTATTCTAACCTTCATATCGTCCTCCTATCATCCTTGAAATATTTGTTTTAATTTTATCACAAAATCTTTCTGTTGCAATCTCAAAATTTGTAATATTGCCCTGAACTTTAGTTATGTGGCTTTGTTACTGAACAAATCGTTTACCTCCTATATACTGTGAGTATCTTTGACATCGTTGTACGGCTGATTTGTTACATTGAACCTGCAATGATATCACTTTAAAATGGAAAATCAAAAGGAGATTTTGTATGCCAAAAAGAAAAGCTGTTGTCAGTATCCAGGAATGTGTCGCCTGCGGCTGTTGCATGAAAGTTTGTCCGAGAACTGCAATTTCGATTCCAAAAGGCACCTATGCTGAAATTAACAAAGATTTGTGTGTTGGGTGCGGAAAATGTGCAAAGGAATGTCCTGCAAGTATTATCACATTGGAGGTGACAGAACCATGAAAGGGAAAAAGAAATTGTATGATTATCTTTGGATTGTTTCGCTCACTTATCTAATTCTAGGATTTTTCAATATCCTGTTTGCCTGGCTTGGACTTTTATGTTTCTTTATCCCACTAATCATAGCAATTGTAAAAGGTAACAAAGCCTATTGCAACAAATATTGCGGCAGAGGACAGTTATTTTCCCTTGTGGGCGGTAGATTTGGACTTTCCCGCAAAAAAGATATTCCAAAATGGATGAAGTCCCACTATTTCCGATATGGATTTTTAATTTTCTTCTTCGCGATGTTCTTTCTGATGTTGTGGAATACATATTTAGTATTTGCTGGGTCCAAAGATTTAAGCACTGTTGTCACACTGTTATGGACCTTCAAGCTTCCCTGGCATTGGGCATATCATGGCACGTTGTTTTCAGATGGTATTGCACAGTTTGCATTTGGTTTTTATAGTGTGATGCTGACCTCTACTGTGCTTGGATTTCTTACAATGATTTTGTTCAAACCGCGCTCCTGGTGTGTATACTGCCCTATGGGAACAATGACGCAACTCATCTGCAAAGCAAAAAATTTAGTAAGATAAAACTAACAGGGAGAATATGCATTTTTTGTAAAAATCGGCATCTCTCCCTGATATATCTATGTTCTATCAATTCTAATTCATCACAGTCACTTGCTTTTGCCCTCAAAAAGATTTCTATTTCTCATCCAAATTTACTACCTTAAAAATCCGATGAAGCCATGATTGATAAAATTCATAATTGACTGTCACTTGATTTAGTTTTTCATATTCCTTTTCCAAAGAACCACAAAAATACCATTCCAGCATTGTACGAAAACTTGGCGCAACTTCTTCGCCGTGCAAAAATCCTTCTTTGTCCAAAAAGTCTGTCCAGTTATCACCATAACGCAGAAGAACTACTGGACTATCATTCTCTTGGGTCTTAATATTTTGATTGAGCTGGTTCAAATCCAAGCAGTACCAGCCATCCATATATCCAAAAGGAAGCAGATTTTTATATTTTTCTTTTGAGATATCCCATTCCCTCGCTTCCTCACGAAAACAGTTCAGTGCATCTGATAATTCAGAAATATTTTCTATCCAATACCACTCCAGCGTATCAAGTTTGATCGTTTTGGCTTCATCATTTTGACAGATAAGCCCGGCAATCATAATGCCTGAGATGCTGCGGCGAAATGGCTGAAACTGATATGATGTCAGATATGCTTTAAAAAGTTCCGGCAATTTTATCCGATGTTTTCGCTCGAACTTCGCAATATCTGCTTCTGTAATTGCAGATGGCGCTAAGCCTGCAAGCCAGCCTCTTTTATATAATTTCTGAAATGCCTGCTCTATAAATTCTTTATTTTCTGTTTTGTATCTATTTTCACACATGGCTTTATACCCCAAATGATTCATTCTGATAAAGGATCAGTTCCTGTTCCTCCTCTGGTTTTGGCAGACTGCATAATGTACAAATGTATTCAAATAATGGCGTATCTTCACATACTTCATAATAATCACCAAACGAATATTCTATATCAATATGTCTGTGGATTACCACTGTACCTTCGCATTCAATTACATCTGTGTAATATACAATACTCGATATCTCTTCACATGAACTGTCTTCTTCTGGTGACCCTCCATTTTCCAATACTAATTTGCTGTTGATTTGTTTCACTTCATCCCATGTAATCATATTAATTCCTCATATTTTAATTCTTGCTTAACCATTTTGCACGAATGAATTGTTACTATAATCGTATCACTTATTTTTTCAATATTCATGTCAGCTTCCCCTAAACGCTTGTTTATGGAACTGAATATAAAAAGTATGTTACTTTTCACACCCGCGCCATGCACTTGCTGCATGGCGTCGGAGCAAGCGCCAAAATGCGTGCTTTTTAGCATTTTGTGTGCATCAATTGTTGCAATTCACACCGAAATCGTTGTAAGTATATGAGAAATCTGGCGTAAGTGTGAATTGTAACACAAAAGTATAGCACATTTCCCTGCCGCAGACAATTAAGCTTTATAATTTTATAAGAGAATTGATATAATAAAGACTACAGTTACAGCCGAAAAAATAAAAAATACTGGAGGTTTAAGATGGTCAAAAAAGCTTATCAAAAACTGTTTTCCTTTCCAATCGTTCGGATAGGCATACTCGGTATCGCTCTTACCGTTTTTGTTTACCGCCTGCTTTTATTCATAACCTATGGTGATGAATTGTCTCAGACATTTATATCATGGATTTGTTTGGGTTCTGCCTGCTTACATATATCTATATTTTCGCTTAGCATGATCCGCTATGTGATACAGGTTCAGAAAGCAAGCCATTACCTTCACACGCTCCTGGCTTATGTGGAGGAACGGTTGAACTACGATCTGCAAACTGAGGATCGGCTGGATGATATGTATTTTACCAGTGACTTTCTTTTGGTATATCAGTTTCAGTTTAGAAAAAAATATGGTTTTGCCTGCATTCCCTATCAAGATATAGGGACCCTCAAAATCAACCGCACGAATAAAAATGTTCTGGAAATTTTGAATACACGGGGAACCGTTTTGCACATGGCTGGTTTTTCCCATGTTTTCAATGGGCAACAGGCTGCAGAACTCAACCGGAAAATTTTTTCCCTGAAAAACAGGGCACAGTCTGTCAGAACAACAGAAATGGAACAAGCTGAACGGGATCGTATCACAAAACAAGAAATCAAAAAGTCACTAAGCGGCGTTCCCCTGCTTGTCTGTGACTTTGTTGTTATTATGGCGTTTTTGTTTTCTATGATGGTGGCAGAACATTATCGAAACGAAGTAAAACTTCTTGAGATGGACCCTGCGCTGGAGTTTGCAGAACAAATGTTTGTTAGCAAGGACGCAACCCTTTTGTTCTGGCCCAATCTGCAATTTTATGTAGTCATGTACGGAGCCATATTGCTTCTTCTGATTTGTGGCACTATATTTGCTCGGAAGGTCTTTTGTGCAAAAGAAGATTCCTTCTTTGAAAGAGTACTTAAGAGCAAGGTTCTGCTCTTTACCATAGGCGAGATTCTGTTTATTTTGTTTATAGGACTTATGTATACTTCTGATGTGCATACATGGGAACGCATGATACAGGGATTCCATTTACTATTCTGAGGTATAAGCGGATATAAAGAAAGGAAACCAGGACTCATAATATTCATAATTGACTATCACATGATGCAACGTTTCATATTCCTTTTCCAAAGAACCGCAAAAATACCATTCCAACATTGTACGAAAGTCCAAAGCAACATACTCACCATGTTATAATACTGTTTTTAGCAGTTCCTCCGCGCTTTCCTCCGCTGGGTCATTTGTTCCCAGCTCGCCACGAAAAGCGCGGGATAAAATGGATTTTTTGATGTAATCAATCTGCGTAAGGACGGATTCGGCTATGCCACTTATTTTTATTTCCCTTGCAAACATTTCATCTAGTCTTTGAGCAATTTCTTTTTGTTCTGGAACTGAAGGAAGATGTAAAATGTATTTTTCCAAAAAACTTTTTGGGACTCTCTGCTGACCAACTGCACCAGTCATAACAGCTTTTGCTTCATCTCGAAAGTGTTTGTCACGAAGCAGATGATACAAATAGAAATTATATAGTTTTGGACCGCATCTAAGTACATAAAATTCCGTTGTCCCAAATCCTATGTCATTAACAAGCTTTCCAATAACTGCCGATTTTCCATTTTCCATACATGGTGTAATCTTGGCAAAAACTACATCTCCTTCTGAAAAATTCGTATAACCAGTACGAACTTCTTTTAGTTGCCTAGTCTGTGATTCTGTAATTTCACCATAAATTTCTGATAATGCTGACATTGGAAAGAAAGACACTTCTAAATCATCAGACAAATCTGTTGTATCTATTTTCTTAGGATTCACCTTGCATATATTGCCTAATTCCACATATTCCCAGCTATCCAGCCCAATATTGTGTACTTGTCTCCATTGATTTGTCAGCTCTCCTGTAAAAGCCTTGTGAAGAATCGCAGACTTTCTCAGTTCAAAACCATCTACAACTGCCTGCACTTTTTCTTTTGCCTCATCCAGCTTTGAAAACAAGCGCTCAATACGGTCTACAATACGTTGTTGTTCGGCAAGTGGAGCAAGTGGAAAATAACATGATTCCATCTTCGTTTTATTCACAATCGAAATGGTAGTAGCAGATGATTTTGACCATAATTGATTTAAAAAAATATTTGTATTGAGAAAATAATATAAAAAAAGTGAGTTGAAATTGGGTATAGCTGAGTTTATTTGTTGATTGGTTGTTCCTTCTATTTCCAAATATCCACACTTCCCTATAGTACCTATACAACATACCGCTGTTGATTCTTTGGGAATAACTCTTGCCACATTCATTCCTAATCTAGAAAGGTACTCAGATGCCTTAAATACATGACGACCAGCATCTAAATCAGATGGTTTAAAAAACGGAAAATCATCTCCATAATATTCAGGATTTTTTTTACTTGGAGTTCCACCAGTAACTACTGTTGATACTTTATCTACAATTGTCCAACACCAATTTTCCGGAATTGAATACGGCTGTTCGTCTTCTGGCACAAGCGCCTGTTCCAGTTTCTCTTCCAGCGTCAACACCTGTTCCACCTTTTTCCCTCTTGCCATATCACACCTCCTGGATTTGCAGGGATTTCAGTTCATTTACTACACTCTGCAAGAGATCCACTGCTTCTTCTAATTGTGCGATGGATTCTTCACCACTTTCAATAGGATCTGGCAAGTCATCATAATCAACAATCGAATCATCCCTGATAAGCCCCAGATCAAGGCTATTCCCCTTCTGGGCGATCTGCTCACGAGTAAGCACATTCCACCGCTCATCTTGTATACTATGGCGGTCATCTGCTTCATATGCTGCTTCAAAATCCGCAAAATGTTCCGCTTTCAGAGGGTTGGTCTTGCCCAAAGAAGGCATATTGGTGCGCAAATCATAGAACCATACTTCCCTTGTATTACCTTTATCTGCTTTACCACGGGTGAAGAACAATACATTGGTCTTTACTCCCTGTGCATAGAAAATACCTGTAGGAAGACGCAGAATTGTATGCAAATTGCATTTGTCCATCAGGTCTATACGAATTTTCTCTCCCTCACCATCCGCAAAAAGAACATTATCAGGCAAAACCACCGCAGCACGGGCTTTCCCATCCGTTTTCAGGCTGCGGTAAATATGTTGCAGGAAATTTAACTGCTTATTACTAGTAGGAAAGGTAAAGTCATCACGAGTAGCACGTTCGCCACCTTTTTTTGTCCCAAATGGAGGATTCGTCAGAACCACATCATAGCCCTTCATTCCTTTACCAAGATTAGACAGCGTATCCCCCAACGTAATCTCTCCTTCCATGTTGTGCAGCATGGCATTCATCAATGCAAGGCGATGCGTATCGTGTACCAGCTCCATACCTGTGAAAGCCTCTGTTCGCTCAAAATTGGCGGTTTCTGCATCCAGGTCAAAGAAGGCATCCGTCTGGGCAGCGACATATTCATGCGCTGCAATCATAAAGCCAAATGTACCACAGGCAGGGTCATTGCAGCGTTCCCCTGGCTGCGGTTTCGTCAGACGGGTCATGACATCAATCAGCACACGAGGGGTAAAATACTGTCCTGCACCTGATTTCTTTTCGTTGGCATTCTTTTCCAAAAGTCCCTCATATAGATTTCCAAGCCCTTCTTCACGGGCAGAAAACCAGTCCAGCCCGTCAATCGTAGTGATAATTTTCTCCAGGTTTTTCGGCTCGTCTATATTGGTAGAAGCACCCTGGTAAATTTCACGCACACGACCCGTACAATTTTCACCCAGATGGTTCAACAGCTCCTTATAAAATTTCTTCAAGTCAATGCCGCTTTTTGCGATTAGCGCGTCCCATCGGTAAGCTTCTGGTATCTGACTCTCCGCGCCTGTCTCCTTCGCCATTTTCAAAAAAAGAATATAAGTCAGCTCTGTGACATATTGATGATAGGTAATACCATCATCTCTAAGAACATTGCAGAGATTCCAAAGTTTCGAGACAATTTCCTGTGTTGTCATAACTGCCCACCTCGATGCTCTTTCAACTCGGAATTAGCCATATAGTAAGATACCCTCTGAAATAAATATCCAATATCCATTATGCTGTTTTCCCTCCATCATCGTACAAATATTCATTCAGTTCCAAAACAATACTTTCCAGTTTATTTCCAAATACTTTGTCAATTTTCACAAATCCTCCTTGTGCCTTAAAACGCCCATCTTCATCAAACACTGTTACATTCAGAACAGATTCTTCTATCAAATATTTTTCCATTCTTACAATCCAGCTAAGTTCTTGTTTGGAAAATTCATGCGCCTTTTTCAGCTTGTCCACTGCCCGCCTGATTCTGGCCTCATGAGAAATCAGGGTGGAGCCAATGGCATAACGACGTATCAAACTAATCATATCTGCGGCAATTTCCTCATTCGTCATCTGAGAAATAGCCGTATTGAGCTGTTGTATGGTAAACCCTTCTCTGTCCAGTGTCAACCGCAGAGATCGCAGGCTCTCACGAGTCAGATCTTTTGGCCTTGTACAGACAATATTCAACGCATCAATCTCATTTAGATGATTATTGATATAGGCAGCAAACGCATCCAGATAATCTTCGGGTTTGCTGCCGCTGCCATACCCTCTAGTATGTTCCAGAAGCTCATCTTCATGGTCAGAGATAACCACCGGGCGTCGCTCGCTGGATTTCGACTTTCCCAACATCTGAAATAATTCTGTATAGGCAAGCAGCCGTTTCCTCGCATCCTCTGGTTGATACTGCTGTATATCCGCAATGAACTTGGCGGGGTCTTTTCCTTCTGTCATGTTAACAAAATGCTCCATCATTCTATCATCCATGTGACGCTTTTTTCTCTGTAGCTTTGCAAGGATTTGGTCTATCTGATTTTTCACCTGATTTTCATCTTCCAGCACTTCTAACCCATCCAAAAGCTGCTCAAATGTGGTTTCTGGGTTTACCACAACAGGTTTCATTGTGTTGACGGGTGCCAAAGAGTCATAAACTCCCACTGGGTCATAAATTTCAAAATGGGTTTTATGGATTTCTGGGCACAGACGAGTTGCGCGCCCCATCATCTGTTCAAATAGGATTCGCGATTTCACACGGCGCAGAAATACCAACGTTGTAATTTCAGGCACATCAATTCCCGTAGTCAACAAATCCACTGTGACAACCACACTGGGAAAACGTTCATTCTTGAAACGGTTAATGGCTTCCTGCACCTTTTTCTTGTTGCCGCCGCCTACAGAACCAGTGATTTTCATAATCGCGTCATTGTCCACACCCATTGCTGTATATATTTTTTTCAGGATCTTTACAATCATATCTGCGTGGTCGTCATTGACGGCATAAATCAGTGTCTTGCCCTGTACATCGGGATTTTCCGGATCAATATCACGGGCTATTTCAGTCAAAACTGTCTGATTAAACGGTTCTGTTATAACCTGACGGTTGAAAGCTTCCACATCAAAATCCAATTCATCAGCCAAAAGCTCAGAATTTGTGATTTCACCAGTCACAGGGTCGTAGCACAACACTATATCACCCTCTTTGTAATGGATTCCCTCTTTGCTTAACTTCGTCGTCAGCTTATGGGGTGCATCATGGTCAACCAGATACCCTTCAATCACCGCCTCACGATATGTATATTTAAACACAGGCTGTCCAAAAATTTCCGTAGTTTGCAACGCTGGCGTTGCGGTCAGCGCAATTTTCACAGCGTCAAAATATTCCACAACACTACGATATTTGCTTTGATAATCCAACTGATTCCGATAAAGAATCTCGTCCTCTCCCATCTCCCTGTCCAGAATATACCCTCTGTGTGCTTCGTCAATTATAATTAAATCAAAATCGGAAACAGCGGGCATAGTATCGCCTGTATTACGTAGAATCCGCTTAACCATACTTTGTACAGTGGCAACCTGTATGCGGGTTTCACGATCTATATTTATATCTTCTAAACCTTTGATGTTGTAAATATCATCAAGGGTCATCAAATCCTCCAGTTTAACCTCCTTAAACACATCCGATGCCTGTTCTCCCAGCGCTGTCCTATCCACAAGGAAAAGGATTCTGCGAAAACGTCCTGTTTTCAGAAAACGGTAGATCATTCCCAGAACCGTGCGCGTCTTTCCTGTGCCAGTAGCCATTGCAAGCAAGATGTTGTGTTGACCACTGATTATCGCTTTCTCAGCAGCCTCAATCGCCCTTATCTGATATTCACGAAGATTCAGTCCATCTCTGTCCCGTAGCAGGTCATAGGACATTTCTAGCAATTCTTGATTTCGCATAGAAATATCCCTTTCAAGCAACTCCTGCATTCCCATAGGACTCATCCAGCCTTTCAATGCCTTGGGAGCGTTGTCAGGCTGCCTCAAATCCAAAAACCATATACCACTTTTCGTATCATACTGTGCTAAATATGGTCTGCCATTGGTG
This sequence comes from uncultured Lachnospiraceae bacterium, assembly GCA_910586585.1. GTDB lineage: Bacteria > Bacillota > Clostridia > Lachnospirales > Lachnospiraceae > COE1. The sequence goes on along the minus strand of CAJUKA010000005.1, from coordinate 8,823 downwards.
GCAAAAGTAAACGGTACTTTATATCTTCCCCATGTACCGATTTGATAAATTTGGTCTGCACTGCGAATATTTCGGGAATAATCCTTGCACTGATAATCTATAACCGAAGGAATATCTTTATGGGATGCCTTTGCCTCAATGGTAGCCACCAACTGCATATCTACAAACAGTGCATAATCTACATAACCTCTATTTCCAACAGTGGAATCGGTAGGCCATTCTGCAATTGCAAGATTGCGTCCCTTTGTAGGACGTGTTCCCTTGGAATAACGCAATTCCTTTGTGTCAGCTTCCCAGCCGACTTTACGGAGCTGCTCATCAATCAGGAAGCGTGTTTCTGCCTCGGATCTAACTCGCTGGCTTGCAGCCATACCCGAACGCTTCCTCCTGATTTCCCTTTCTATGGTGGGTGCAGCAATCGCTGTGTTTTCTGCTTCTTCTATCAGTTCTTCTTCATATGCCTGCTCATTCTGCTTGTTGGCGCTGACAAGTTCAAATGTATCAGAGGGCATCACAAAGGGCTGATTCTGATAATTCCAATCCCCATAGGTCTGCATAAACCACTCACATAAGCTGTACGCCATTTGGATCAACGCTTTTCCGTCCTCTACAGATTCATAATTTTCATGTACTGCTTTGTTTCGCGTTTTTCGCAGAGCATGAAGAATATCCGCTAAATCATGGGTAATCATTCCCTCGTCAAACAAATTGTCAATCCTGTTTACTGCTGTGTTATCACGAGGGAGAGAAATTTTGTCATAGGTAAAGCACAAATTGACAATGGTTTCACCAATCATCCCCAACTTCATCAGACAAGAATTAGAATCATTATATAAATATTTTTCTGCCAACTCTCCAAAATTTTCTAATACTGGAAAGTGACTCTTTAGAAATGAAAAATTTGATTTCATGTAGCAATCTCCTATTAATGGGGGAACAAATTCACACTTTTAACCTCATATTTTTCTATCTTCTAGCCAATGGCCTCTTGGAGTCTGTACTTATTTCCCTCTTTACATCTCATTCAACATTTCCTATTATTATAAATCACTTTGAGAAAATTAACGTGGTACTTTTCTGACATCATTCGGGTTCAGAGTGCAGAATTTTGGTTCGCTTTTATCGGTATAGTACCAAACCAGATTTCCATCTACGACAATCGGTTTGCACTCCGATAGAGGTTCATCGAAGCTGTATATACCAGAGATGGGTTCACCATTTCCGTTGAGTAGTATACTCTTTTGGACGATTGATTTGACTGGCTTGTTTTCCTTTATAACTGAAACTGTTTCTGTCCAGAGCAGCATGAACTCGTTACCATTTAGTTTGACCAGATGCGGTGTGGTGACTACAGCCTCTGCCACCTTTTGAGGATTGCCCTTAACATCTGTATATTCGATGTATTTATGGTTTGTAATCCAATGTTGCGTTGTACCGGCTGCTGAAAAATTATCCTTCTGTGTACTGGTCACAAAGATGTTTCGTATTGTTCCTGTAGAATACGGATTTGCCTTCTGGTCCACTGAGTTTCCAGCCACAAGATAAGCGGTATCAGATGCCTCAAAAGCACCTACAGATACACCTGTGTGTGCACCAGAGCCGCCCATTGGCAGTACAGAAACAGCACGATTACCACCGAATGCATTTGCATCAGGGGCTTTTTTATTGTATTTCACCAGGACAACAGAACGTGGGTAAGCATCTCCCTGATCGACGGTCAGCAGCGTGTTGTCATCATCAACTAAAACATATTGATTAAAGGAGTGGCTTACATATCCGGTATAGCTAAGATTAGACACACCCGTAATCTGCTGCTGGACTTCCATTGTGGAAATTTGTATCGTTAAGGAAACATTCGCCTGATGTGTGTTATACATTTGATGACATGTGCGAATATACAGGATATCGTCACACTCTACCATGCGAAGGCTTCCGTTCTTGAATGGATCTAAAGTATTTGCACCGAATAGACGGGCTGCTTCCTTGCGGTTCCAGTTCTTATCATACTTTACGATACGCAATACTTCTTGAGTGTCATCTTTGTTTGGATTTCTTTCCCCAAATGCAAGGAAATAAAAATCTTTACCCGCGTAGAAGCCGCCAAACTTAGACAACTCCATCTTAATAATTTTCTGCGACTTGAACTGATAATCGGATGTATAGGATTCTACACAGACATTATTATTGCCGATGCACTCTACGCGCACAAAGGTATTATCATCATTCTGGTACAAGTATGAGTTTATGTGTGAGCCTTCAAAATCACTGTAATTGTGACCTCCTATATTTGAGGATATTGCAGGGGAGGAGCCATTCACATCTTCATTTTCTTCCGGGATTTCTGTCTTTAAGTTCTTTGTCACTTCTCCCTCAAAATCTCCAAAGCCCTTTATTGTAACAGAAACCTGTTTGTTTGCCAGCTCGCTGTAATTTATAATTGCGTAATCTGCGAATTCTTTCAGTTCTTTTTTGTTATAAGTCAATACAATTTTACTTGGCTCTTTTTCGGTTGCTTTTGTTGCCTTAACGGAGGCTTTTTTGATTTCCTGTGGTTCAATTGTAAATTTTATAGTGGTACTTCCATTACAGTTATTGCCAATTCCCTTGATTGTGACTGACGCCGTTCCAGCATGGAGATTATTTGCGTAAGCAACAGTATAGTCTTTGTTTAAAGCTAATTTTTTGCCACGTACTGTTTTTATTGTTACAGCAGGTTTTTGTCCTTTTCCATTAAAAGTTTTGGGGGAGATATTTGCTATAGTCACATGCTGAGGGATGCCTTCTACGACTTTATATTTATTGACATCTACCCTACCAATGTTAAAAGTACCTGCAAATTTACCTTTATAGTTACCCTTTCCTGTAATGACCATTACGGCTGTTCCAGCATTTGTATTATTCTGATACTGCACTTTGTAGTCCTTATTATTTCTTAGTTCAACATCTCCTATCGTAAGTTTAACATTTCTTGTAATAGCTTTTCCAGTATATGTTGTATCTCCAGTAATCTCTATTTTGGCTGAATTAATATAATATTCCTTTTCGACATCATATACGGTGAGTTTTACAGTGACAGATCCTGTATAATTGGTGTTTGGCTTTGCTGTTAGTGTTAACTTTGCTTTCTTAGGATCTTGTGGGTCAATATAATCAGCAGTAAAGTCCTTATTGTTTAATTTTGTGGTTCCATCATAAATGATAATTGATGGATTGCCGCTGTTAATGAGCTTACTGCCTGTAATAACCTTTAGTTTTTTGATGCTCTTAGGAGTGATTGTAAAAAAGTTTTCTGATAAACTTCCTTTATATTCTCCAGTTCCTGTAATGATTACAGAAGCTTTCGTTGTATCTGTACTAGCATTGACATTATTTTCATACTTAAGAGTATAATCTCTACCTTTTTTCAATGTAACTCGTTTATTTCCGCTAAGTATTGAAACACTTACATTGGGTTCATATGCTTTACCATTATAAACTCTTGACTTGATACCTTTAACAATGGTTTTTGTTGCATCAGCAGTTAAATCTATTTGTGGCAGTACTTTAAAGGTTTTTGTTAAACTTCCCGTGTATTCGCCCTTTCCTGTAATGGTTACAGTCGCTTCCTTTTCTTCTTCACCAGGATTGCCATTATCTTTATATGTGAGTGTATAATCCCTATCCTTTTTGAGTGTAACTCGTTTCTTTCCATCGACTGCGGAAACAGTCACACTAGGTGTATAGGGCATACCATTATAACGTTTTGGTTTAATATCGCTAATTCTGGTATCTGCTTCTTCTAAATTGATTGGCGGATTGATTGTAAAATATATTGTTTTACGTCCCTTATATCCTCCAATTCCTGTAATGATTGCAGCAGCTTTGTCACTAGGATTTACATTATTGCTGTATGTGAGTGTGTAGTCTCTGTCTCTTTTTAGCGTAACGCGTTTCTTTCCCTTGATTATTGAAACAGTTATATTGGGTTCATAGGGTGTACCATTATAACGCCTTGGTTTAATATTATTTGTCTTAAGCTTTGCTGATTCAAGACCTAAATCGATACGTATATCTTCCACTTTTGCTTCTTGTGAAGCATTTATACTAATATCCGCATCATCTGCAGGAATCCACTTCGCATACAACACAATATCCTCTGTGACAATATCCGTCTCAAAATCCCATATATTTTCGCATTCTGCTTCTTGATACCAATCTGCAAAGGTATATCCTTCTGCTGTTGGTGTCTCTGGCGCTGCGAATGTTTCACCATTATTTACGGTTACAGATTCAATCTGCTTCCCAAATTCTTGCATATCAAAAGTGACAAGACAAGTACTTGCCGCATCAGTGGTTTCTGCTTCTGTCTCAGTCTCTCCCTCTGTCCATTTTGCATAGAGTGTGATATCTGTTGTTACAGTATCCGTCTCAAAATCCCATATATTTTCGCATTCTGCTTCTTTAAACCAACCTTCAAATAAATATTCCTCTTTTACTGGAGTTTCAGGTTGTTCAATTTTCTCATTTTCCAGAACGGACTGTGCTGATAAGATTGTGCCACCATTCGTTTCAAAAGTTATATTGTATCGCAAAGGTGCATCTTCAACTATAGTGTATATAAATTCTGCAATATCGCTGTCCGTATACCCTTTCTTTACAGCGATTGCTTTCACTGTAAGATCTGTTTCAATAGAGATTGGTTCGGTATATAAAGTGGTGTCAATAGAAGGAGTTGTGCCATCGGTTGTATAGTAGATTGCAGCGTCCTCCTCACTTGTTAGAATCAACTTGGATTCTTTTGCAACTTTTTCTCCTGTTGTGATGTTTGCCTCGGGCGCTGTAAGAATATTCTCTTCCTCAGTAATAGAGAAGAACTGGACAGTATAACTTATGTAAGGCTTTTTATTTTTGCTTATTTCTACTTGGAATGAATCTTCGTCTTCATAAGCTGTAATATCAGATGTTTCTGGTCGGAAAATAATGTTACTTTTTTGTGCGGAATTGTCACTGTACACATAAAAATCACCATCTGCCGAATCTTTTGAGAAGTTCCATTTTTTTCCATCGGATTCTCTTGTCAATGTTACGCGAATCTCGGAAGCTTTCAAAATTTCATCTGTGGATACTGACCAAGGATAATCGTTGCCAAAATATTCGATAGGCATATTCTGGGCAGGCCAAGCAATGCCAGATATATTTTCGGTTTCTCCAGAATGGTCTGTTGTATACATTGCACTATAAATGCCTTTGCTTCCTGTTACCGCTCCAAAACCAATCTGTTCCATAGACGGATTCAAAATTCTGCTACGGTTTTCAAGCTGTGATATATTTTCGCTGTCTTTATCCGCCATCCAAGAATCAATCAGCGTCTCATTTAAGGTCTTTTTCTGATTGTTGTCAAATGCAATATTAGAATTGGATGCACCTTTATACGCCTGATCAAAGAGTTCATCTGCCATGTTATTAGGTTGTGATGGCTCATGGCTTAACTCATCATTAAGATAATTTACAAGCGCTGCCGATTGGCTCAAACGGTTGTATTCGTCATTTAAAGACATCTCATAGGGCAGACCCGCAATAAAACGAATCTGACGTACTATCGTTGCAGCAGAGTCCAGCGTGTCAGCTGACAAAGTGCCTGATTCATAAGGTGCCGTAAAAATAGGTTGCTCTTTATAAGTAATTTTGTCTGTTTTTAGTGCTTTTTCTTGTTTCAAAAATGCGAGAATTTCATCAGCAGTGCGGTAAGATACTTGAAGTGTCTTCTCGCTAGTTAATTCCTCGGTTTCGGTTTCTGTTTCGGTTTCCGACTCTGTTTGAGCTTCGGTCTCTGTTTCGGTTTTAGACTCCGTTTGGGCTTCGGTCTCTGTTTCGGTAAAATTTTCGGTCAAAGTCTCAGTCGTAGTCTCGGTTTGTGTTTCCGTTTCAACTTCTGTTTGTGTCTCCGACTCTGCTTGGGCTTCGGTCTCGATTTCACTTGTTGCTTGGTCATCAGAAGCCGTTTCTGTTTCCTGTTTTGTTGTTTCATTTTCAGAGTAATCTGTATTGTCTTCCGCTGAAGTTGACTCTGAAGATTCCTGATTCGCTGAAGATTCTTCTGTTGTCTCAGATGGAGTTGTCATGCTCTCTTGGCTGACAGAATTCTCCTCTGAAAGGAAGTGTTCCTCTGCGGTTTCTGCCGCTGCTTTCATATCCACCGAAGTAAACACCATTGCGACAGATAATATCATGCATAACAATTTTTTCTTCATAATATAATCCCTCTACTTTTTAATTCGTTCCTTTGTGTCACATGTAAAATATTGGCGCTTTTAGATGTATGTCACGTCCTTTCTAATATAATACATTACAGGCAAAAGTTAGTGATTAAAAATGCACATTTTTGCACAGGTAAATCAGAGCTATTATACTATATAATTCCAAGTGTTACCAGTATTTTTCATATTTTTGTCACAAATCCTAATTTATTTCCTCAATATATATACTATTCCATTAACAAATTGATTTTACCTATCCTAACTCAGAGAATACCCAAATATATACTGCTCTATACTATCCCGGCAGCATTTCCCTTCTTTAAACCGGCAGACTCTCCCTCACACAAAGCGCCCCCCAGCCTGTTGATGTCAAGTAATTGTCACGAACCTTTTTCACTTTTTTAGCGGCCAAAAGTCCGCAAATCCGCATAACTCCGTTAGGGTGATGGGAAATTATTGCTAAGTACAGTGAAAATTGATGGGAAGTTATTGCCAAGCTATTTTCATATTCACTTATCCGACTTATATATAGAAAAGACACCAGAACCATATCTATCTGGCATCTTTGTATTTCTATTCTCTATTCTATCTTAAAATTTATCTTGATTCTTTCTTAGTCGGAGTTTCTATTCCCTTTTGACGTTCCAATTTACATATTACATCAGTTACCCGACTGTATACTTCAATAAAATCAGGTTTATTTTTTATGCCCTTCATTTTATTATAAGATTCACCCAACTTGGCGATCTTAGTTTTATATGTTTCAAAATCCCCCAATTCCCTACCTGTTTCAGTCCATATTTGATACAATTCTTCTATATCAATTTTTGTAATAAAAGACATCACATAAATATCCAATACATCCTTCATTCTTCTACATACATTCTCGCCTGAAATTGCATATATTTTATCTGACAGCATTTTGGATAAACTGGCTCCTGTAATAAATATTCCATTCACATAAGAAATATAGGGTCTGCAAAATCGGTTCTGCCTGACGCTTAAATCAATACTTGCAATCTTTTCTCCAATTTCACTGATAATTCTAAAACCTGCAGACTTTCTTTCAGCGAATGTTCTATTGGCTTGGACATCTAAGGAAGAATCCACTTCTTTTACTGCGTTTCTTAATGCTATTTCCATTTCCTCCATAGTCGGAAATTCACCAACCCAATCTCCATCTATATCTCTAGTTGCTCTTTCAACTTTTGATGGATTATTGTCCCTGATTGCAAGATTAAGAACCATCGCACCTTTAAACACAATCGGCACACCTGCATTTGACAGTTCTTCCATCACCCTGTATAAAAATTCCATCAAATCCAAACACATCACCTACTCTTCATAATATTCAACCGCCCATACCTTATATTTCTCAAACCTCGACCGCAAATGCTCTGGCACTTCAAGTCCATCAAAACTCTCATTGTGTGTGTCATAATAATTTGCCAAACTCTCCATGATAATCTGCTCATCCCCATTTTGCTCTAAAAGGTCATTGATAGTCTGATTTACAGTAGTACATAATAGCCCGTTCCGTTCTTCACACACAAGGGTCTCAAGAGATGGCACTAAAATCTGTTCCGTCCCATCTATCTTTTGCTTTTTATTGACAAATATCTGTGCTGCTGATCTATATCCGCCATTTGTTAGTCCCAAAAAATCTGCCGCCGTATCAAAAGCCAATACACATTCCACATCTGCTAATAAATTTCTTAACTGGTCATTATATGTGATAACTGCCATTTATGCAGCCTCCTTCCTAAATTATATAATATATTGAATCAATTTTTTTCTTAGTCTATGCATCAACAACTACTATACTTATCAACATTACATCATTATTCCAGTTTGTTTCAGTATCAATTACTGCAAACTTATCCATAGCATTTCTTTTTCATTTTTTCCGAACTGAATTTTTTATCGGTTCCAGTTATTTTTCGACTGGAACATAATAATTTTCAATCGCTCCTTTCGTAACAGCCTTTGCTACTGCATTCAAAAAAACTTTTCTCTCTGGTATTTCTATTTCATAAGATGTATTGTCCCTCGTATTCCATAAAATTCCTTTTTGCAAATTCATTGCAACCATATAGCAAGCACACTGCAGGAAATGTTCATGTGTTAATTCCGATACAAATTTTAATTCATAAACAATATTATCTTTAACGACATCCGCAAATCCCTTCGCAAAAAACTTTACTTCTCCATTCTCCTGATCTGAAAAGTCAATTCGGCATTCAACCTGCGCCTTCTCGTCCTTGTTTAATCGTGTTTTTAACCTATCTATTATCAATGCACTTTGTTCTTCATTAACAAACGGGGGTATCACCTGTGTTCTGTATCTCTTTTGTTTTGTTTCAAGCGAAACCAAAAACAGTATTTTTTGATCTAAAGAACTTTCCTGTATCTCTTTCGTATACAAATATTTTAATTCAGGATTTAAGAGAATTTTTAACTTTATATCTTCATCTATTTGATAATTATCAAAATAAACCGCCTCCTGATATATTCCAATACAGGGCGATAAATCTAATCACGGCTCATCCGGCTCAACCACCAGCCCTGCTGGTGGTCTGGACTGCCC